>DASTVC010000789.1:0-10851 GCA_035759295.1 Longimicrobium sp.
CGACCGACGAGGCCCTGCTGCGGAAGCTGGCCGCGCGCCCAGGCGTGCGCGCGGAGGGCGTGGCGCGCGCCATCCTGCGCGTACAGGAGGCGCAGGAACTGGCGCAGGGCAACGTGAACCCGCAGCTCATCCTGGCCGACCTGCTCGGCGGCATCCGCCGCGCGCTGGTGTAGACTCCTTCCGCCCTTCGCCGCGGACGGGGAGAGGTACGAGGAGAAGGTCTCGGCGCAGGTCTGCACCGTCCGATGTAGCACATGCCGGACTTGACGCGCCATCCGTTTGTCGCCCGGTCCCATCCGTGTCCCACCTGCCTGTGGAACAGAATCCCGACACCGGAAAAATGTCCGACGACCCCGGTTTTACGCACCTGGACGAGAGCGGCCGGCCGCGCATGGTGGACGTGGGCGCCAAGGCCGTGACGCACAGAATCGCCGTGGCGGAAGGCACAATCCGCATGTCGGCCGACACTCTGCGCGCCATCGTGGCCGGCGACACGCCCAAGGGGAACGTGCTCGTCATCGCCCAGCTGGCGGGAATCATGGGGGCGAAACGTACCCCCGACCTCATCCCCCTGTGTCATTCCATTCCACTCAGTTTGGTAGAGGTGGATGTCAAGGCTGACGAATCTCTGCCGGGTGTGCGCGTGACGGCGACGGTGGGGGTGGAGGCGAAGACCGGCGTGGAGATGGAAGCCCTCACCGCGGTAAGCTGTGCGCTCCTTACCGTTTACGATATGTGCAAGGCGCGGGACCGCGGGATGGCCATCGAGGGCGTGCGGCTGCTGCGAAAAGAAGGTGGACGGAGCGGCACCTGGGAGGCCGGCCCTGTGGGGTGACCCGGCATATCCCTTGCTCCATATGTCTCCGACCTGTGCACAACGGAGGCACATCCATGCAGGCACTGATCCTTAAGTTGCAGGCCGACGTCGAGGCCCGCAAACAAACCCGGCTGGACATTTCCGCCACCAGCCGCGTGATGGCGGTGGGCGGAATGCTCTTTCTGGGCGCGTTCTTTCTGGGGGTGCAGTCGGCGGACTCGACGGTGGTTCAGTGGCGGGAGGCGCTTGGCGTGGCGGCCCCGGAAGGGGCCATCGAGCTTCAGCAGCTGGAGATCGCGCGGCTCAAGCGCATCCACGAGAACAGCTCGCAGTTCGGCATTCCGGCCGACCTGGCGGAGCGGATCGAGGACATCGCGCTGGCGGAGGGGATCGCGCCCAACGTGGCGTTCGGGCTGGTGCGGGCGGAGAGCGAGTTCAACCGGCGGGCGGTAAGCCCGGTGGGCGCGGTGGGGCTCACGCAGCTCATGCCGTCGACGGCGCGGTACTTCAAGCGGGGGATGAACCGCGAGGCGCTGATGGACCGCGACACCAACCTGCGCATCGGATTCCGCTACCTGCACACGCTGATCGAGAAGTACGACGGCAACCTGGAGCTGGCGCTGCTGGCCTACAACCGCGGCCCGGACCGCGTGGACCAGCTGCTGGCCAACGGCGACGATCCCAACAACGGGTACGTGGAGATGGTGCTCGGCAAGCGGCACGGGCGCCGCTGATCCTGATCCGTCCGAGCCACACCGAAGAATCGCCCCGTCCGGCACCTGCCCGGCGGGGCGATTCGGTTTTCCAGGCGCCCACTCCGCTGCCCGGAGGGTTTCTCCCCAAGCCCCAGGGTTGACTTCCTGAGGGAGCGCCACACCTATCTTTGAACCCACACAACGGCTTGCCCGCGACCGAAGGACCTCCTCTCCGACGCTGCGGGGCCAGTCGTCGAGTGTCGAGGCTGGCCCCGCGGTTGTGCCGGCAAGATCCTTCAGTCGGCGCCACACTCCATCGTAAGCGCCGACTCCGGGGCGGCGCCTCCCTCAGAGGGTGTTGCCAAACCGTCCACAAGCGTTGACTTCCTGAGGGAGGCGCCGCTCCGCAAACTACCTTCAGGTAAAGGGTTGGCGCCGACTGAAGGACCTTGTCCGCCTGACTGAGGGACTTGAACGGATCCCGAGGGCTGGGCTTCGCGCGACCCGACAAAGATCCTTCGGTCGCGCGCAAGCTTCTGTGGTTATGAAAGTTAGGGGCGTGCGCTCCCTCAGGATGACAGTGTGCCTCCGGTGGGAGCCCGTAAGGTTTAGCAACACCCTCTCTGGAAATCAACTCGGCGGCCTCAGTCCATCTCACCGTTGGTGAGGTAGTTGCCCAGGACGCGGTTGGTGGCGTTGAGCACGGCCAGGGCGGCGGAACGGTGCGGGTCGCCGGTGGCCAGCGAGGCGCCGATGAGCGCGTGCACGTTCTCCGTGCGCAGCAGCACCACCACCACGTCGGTATCGAAGGCGCGAAAGCTCTTGATCCCCACCAGGCTGAACTGCATGCGGCCGTTCAGAATGGCCTCCAGCGCGCGCAGCGTGGCCTGCGCGGCAAGGCGCAGCTCCACGGCGGCCCCCGTCTCCCCCTCCACCTCGTCGCGATAGGTCTGGCCGGCCCACTCCAGCTCCACCTGCGCCGTCGCGCGCCCTGTTCGCGGGGCCGTGAGCCGCGCGGCGACAAAGCGCACCCGGCGCCGCGGCTCTGGCGCGGGAAGGTGCGCCAGGTGCACCTCGGCGTCGGCAGAGGCCAGGCCGTTGTGGGCCAGGATGCTGCGCACCAGCATCTCGGTGGGCCCCTCCACCCGCTCGCAGATCACGTAGATCCGCAGCGGGTCTTCGTCGATGACGGCGCGGCGGACGCCTTCCAGCGCCTCCAGCTCGGAGCGCAGGTGCTCGCGCGCGTCCACGTCCAGTGCTGATAATGGCATGGGCGGGAAACAGATTGTGAGAGGAAGATTGGAACGAACGTTGGGGCGGGATCGACGCGCTGTCAAGTTTCTCGTGTATACGGTATTCCGTAATGGCGTGAAAGACGAGGGTCCGGTCCGTTTCGTCACACGCGGCGAGAGTCCCAGGTGGATGAAGCGATGCCCGGCGGGAGACCTGAATCTTTCCTTTTTGCGCCCTATTGCGCATTATCCAGCCGCCATGCCCCGCGTTCGTCCGATCAGCGGGGCGCCATCGTCCTTTCCGCCGGGAGACGAACATGCGCAAGCTCAAGCTGTCGCTGGATGAACTGAAGGTGGATTCGTTCCACGCGACGGACGCCGCCTCCGCGCGCGGCACGGTGCCGGGGCACGACAGCTTTACGCAGTACGCCGACGAATCGTGCTTTGGAACGTGCGACGCGATGTGTACGCGCAACGCGTCGTGCCAGGGCGGATGCGGAACGGGAGCGTCGTGCTACGGCACCTGCTACAACAGCTGCAACGGAACGTGCAACTGCACCGTCGGCTGCACGGACTACACTGCCTGCGGCTGCGAGACGTGGGAAACCTGCCCGAACGCCACCGTCTGCGCGTAACCGTGGGGAACAGGAATGGGAACAGCGGGCGGCCGCTGTTCCCTCCTTCGCATCTCCCCGGCTGGAAAGGCAGCCCGGCGAAATCACTCGAAACGTGAGGAGGTTACGTTTGCGAAAGCTCAAGCTGTCCATCGACGCGCTGCAGGTGGAGTCATTCCACGCGCAGCCGCCGATGCCGGCCCGCGGCACCGTCGCCGGGCTCAGCGGCACGGCGGAACCGGCCGACTGCCCTGCGACGCAGTGGGCCACGTGCGAAGCCGAGTGCAGCCTGTACGCCACGCACTGCGGCAGCTGCCAGGAAGTGAGCTGCGGGTTCACATGTATCACCTGCGGGTATTCCTGCGCCGACACCCAGTGCGGATGCCCATCGAATCGATTGAGCGAGTGCGCGTGCCAGACGTGGGAAACCTGCCCGGGAGAGATGTGCAGCTGACGTAAGCGGAGTCCCGACGTACAGAAACACACCGCGCCGCCGGCTCGAGAGCCGGCGGCGCGTTTTCGTCGCGGATGCGGGATGGCTAGAACCGCAGCAGGGCCGCGGCGCCGCGCAGGTCGGCGATGGCGTTGGCGTCGGCGAACTGGATGTCGGCGCCCTGCTGCTGGGCCAGGCGCACCATCTCCTCCATCACGTCGACGCCCTCCATCTCCTCGCTGCCGTCGTACGGGCAGCGGGTAACGTCGCGGACGAAGACGAAGCCGCACTGGGTGCAGCGCGCGCCCTGCAGTTGCCCGTCGCGGGCCAGCACCAGCGTGTCGACCTTGCCCTCCTGCAGCGCCGTAAGCGTGCCCTGCACGCCGGCGGTGGCCAGGTAGTCGTGCGCCGCGCGGTCGCGCACCTGCGAGATGAGCTCCTGTCCGTGGCGCTCCTGCTCGGCGCGCAGGTGCGGCTCCAGCCGGGCCAGGATCTCGGGCGCGGGGCCGTCGACGGGGGCCGGGCCGGTGAACACCACCAGGTCCTGCACCTGCTGCGGCAGAAACTCGCGGAACTTGCCGATGTTCTCGTCCGTGCCCAGCAGCACCAGCTGCCGCGGCTCGTAGCGAGCCACGAAGCGCGCCACCTCGTCGGCGAAGTCCTTGAAGAAGTGCCGCATCTCCTCGAGCTTGCGGCGCTGGAAGCGCGTGTGCGAGTACCCCCCGGCCTGCACGCTGTGCGAGGTGGGGAGGGGATCACCGCGGAACTCCAGCTCGTCCAGCAGCGTGCCCAGGTGCACGCTCAGGATGCGCACGTGCTCGCGGTCCAGCAGGATCACCCCGTAGTGCTCGTACGCGTTCAGCACCTGCGCCAGCGGGCCGATCACGGGCCGGTCGGCCACCACCAGGCGGTTCTGGACGGGGACGGGAAACTGCAGCGCCTCGAACCAGTCGCCGCCCACCGCGCTGTAGATCACCACGCCGCGGTTGGACTCGTTGAACTCGCTGTCGATCCAGCCCTGTACGCGCTCGAACAGGCTTCCCATCCCCGGCTCGTGCCCGTTCCCCGCGGGGTTGGGGCGACCGCCGTCCAGCTCTTCGAACTGGGCGCGCTTCTGCCCCAGGAACACGTGGTGGGTCCGCTTGTTGTTGCTGTCGACGGACATGTCCAGGAACAGCGAAAGCACCGGCGTTCCGCCGTCCTGCCGCTGGATCAAGCGTTCCAGGTCCTGTGTGCTGATCATGGTCTGGCTGGTTGGATGGTGGGCACCGCACCGCTCGCGGACGTCTCCGCGCACGAGCGAGGAATGCAAGAACGCTGCCCATTCCGCGCATCCGTGGCCTCTCCAGCCCGACTTCGAACGTTTTAGATTCGCCCGTTCAAATGGTTCGCCATCAGTCACTTACACCATCAGCGCAATCCAGCCGCGTTCTTTCGGAAGATGATACGGACGGATTCGATGCGGAGGAGACGGAGGAGTCCATCCCCATTCTCACGCGCCCCTCGGAGTGAAGATTCGGCTGGACGGGGATTTGCGTTGATCCGGCTGGACCTGAATGCCCCCACGGGGTATCAAGACGCGGGAAAGATGCGCCTGCCCTGGATCGCCGGAAGCGTTCGGCGGCGGGGCAGCGGGCGAGAACGAGAGGCTAGATGAGCGACCTGGATTTCAGGACGTACTGGGATAACGCGTTCAGCTGGGATGACTACCTGAACCGCGAGGTGCAGAAGCACGAGGAGATGTGGCGTGGTGTCTACGCAAAGTCCGTCGTGCCCGACTGGGCGCTGGAGCGCGGCCGCGAGATCGGTGGCGAGTGGAAGCTGCTGGTGATCAGCGAGGACTGGTGCGGCGACGCGTTCAACACGGTGCCGGTGATGGCGCGCCTGGCCGAGGTGCTGCCCGGCGTGCAGATCCGCATCGTGAAGCGCGACGAGAAGCTGGAGCTGATGGACGCGTTCCTCACCAACGGCTCGCGCTCCATCCCGCTGGCGATCGTGCTGCGGCCGGACTTCAGCGTCGCGGGACGCTGGGGCCCGCGTCCCCCGGAGCTGCAGGAGTTCGTGATCAGCGAGAAGAAGGCGGCGCTGCGCCCGGCCGACGAGATCTACCGCGACGTGCGCCGCTGGTACGCAAAGGACCGCGGCGAAAGCACGATCCGCCAGCTGCTGGACGTGATGGCGGCCGGCTGACGTCATCCATCGACGTGATGTCGAAAAGCGCCCGCGCGGTCCGCCGCACGGGGGCTTTTTCGTCGCAAGGGGAAATCAGCCTGCGCCGGTGGTGAACGAGACGGGCAGCACCACCCACACGCGCACCGGCCTGCCATCCACCTCGGCCGGGCGGAACTGAAGAATGCGGATGGCGATGGCCGCGCCGGCCGCGAAGTCGGGATGGCTGGCGTCCACGACCTCTACGGATTCGGGGTCTACCGCGCCCGACCGCAGCACGAGGAACCGCAGCGTGACCTTGCCGCCGATCCCCGCATCGCGCAGCGCGGGCGGATACACCAGCCCCATCACGCGCGACAGCAGGCCGGTGTTGATCGGCTGCGGCATCACGTCCACCGCCGAGAGCTCGTACTCGTCGGCAGGCGGCGGCTGCACGCGCCCCGTCTGGGCGTGCGCCGGCGAAGCGAGCAGCGCGGCCAGCGCCGCCAATAGCATCCAGCGCATCATCGTCTCAGCGGAAGGAAGTTGGAAATCACGGCGGACGCGGTGGGAAACATGAGGGTCCACACACTCGCGGACAACCTCGCCGGAGGATGTGAACGGAGGCTCCGGGTGAGTACTACGTACTCGTTGCGTTGACTCCGTAAACCAAAGAAACACCGAACACCGTGGGGCGTACCAGCGCCCATGTGCCCCGCGCGAATCGCCCCGCAGCTGCTCTCCAGCGCCAAGGCCGCCCCCGAGGGCGACGGCTGGCTGCACGAGATCAAGTACGATGGATACCGGCTGCTCTGCCGCCTGGAGCACGGCCGCGCGCGGCTGTTCTCGCGCCCCGGGCGCGACTGGACGGCCGAGCTCCCCACGCTCGTCGCGGCGATGGAGGAGTTGGGGATCGGGTCCGCGTGGCTGGATGGAGAGATGGTGGCGCTGCGGGCGGACGGCACGCCGGACTTTCATGCGCTCAAGCGGTCGATCGCCGGAAAGCGCGGCGCGCCGCGGCTCGTCTACCAGGTGTTCGATCTACTCTACCTGGAAGGACGCGAGCTGCTGGGGATGGACGTGCTCGCCCGCAAGCGCATGCTGGAGGAGAGGGTGCGCGGCCGGTGCCCGTGCGTCCGCTACACCGACCACATCCTGGGTAACGGCCCCGCGTTCCACCGCGCCGCGCACCAGGCGGGGCTGGAGGGCATCGTGTCGAAGCGCCTGGGGAGCCGCTACCGCCCGGGTGCACGCTCGCGCGACTGGTTGAAGGTCAAGTGCATGCACCGCTACGTGTTTACCGTGGCCGGCATCGGCAAGGACGGGGCGGTGCTGGTGGATGAGGAGGGCACGTTCGTGGGGTGCGCCTTCTACCGCCATCGCCCCCGCATCGGCCACCCGGTACAGGTCGCCGCCCTTGAGTGGACCCCCGGCCGCAAGCTCCGCCACGCCACCGTCGTGCTGGCCGAGGCGGAGCCGAGTGCCACACTGACGCCTTGACGCGCCACATGTTCAGACGCTTACTGAGTCGCCACGCCTGCAGGCACCGGCGCGGCGCGAACCTTTTCACACGGAGAGGACCCATGGAAAAGCTGCGGCTGAACACGGATGCGCTCAAGGTGGAGAGCTTCGAGGCGGGTGAGGAGGCACCGGGCAATGGCACGGTGAAGGGCTTCGCCGGCACGGACTGCAGCAAGCAGTTCACCTGCGGCATCGCATCGCGGGGCCAGGAGGGCTACGACGCGTTCCCGCAGACCCGCTACGCCTGCTGCGTCTGACTTCGCCGACCGCGTCGCGAACGGCGCGCTGCGACACGAAACGGCCCTCGCACCCAATCCGGTGCGAGGGCCTTCTCATCTACGATCACCCCCGAGCCATCCTCCCCCGCCGCGGACGGAGCGAGCGGGTCAGAACGCCCCCTCCCGCACCTGGTTTTCTCCAAGTCCCTGGCGCAGGTGGATGATCCGGGTCGGGTCGGTCGGGGTGTTCTCCGGCAGCGGAACCTCACACTTCTCCTTGCCCAGTTGGAGCACGCTCTTGAGGGCCGCCAGGATCCCCGAACCATCCACCGCCGTCTGGCGCTCGTCGTACAGCTCGAACCAGGGAAGGCCGGCGCGCGTGTAATCCTCGGCCGTGCGCGGCGCCGTCGGCGGGTCGGCGTGGGTGATCTGCCGCCACGCCAGCGAGTTGGCGATGTGCACGAAGCAGCGGCCGGAGTGCCGCTGGTCCCAGTCCTCCATCGACCGGCGGTCGGTGTAGATCTCCTGCCGCATCCGGCCACCCGGCGCCAGCCCCATCTCCATCATCCCGGGAGCGGCGGCGGCCATGGGCATGGGGGGCACGACGCCCGTGAAGGCGCCACGCCGAGCCTCTGCCAGCCTGCGCTCCTCCAGCAGCCGCTCGTACGCCTCGCCGCGGAGGGGGAAGGCGGAGACCTGCAGGCCGCCGTGCTCGGCCCGGCCGGTGACCTGCTCCTCGGCGCTGTAGCCCGCACCCAGAGGCATGGCCACGAACTGGCGGATGAACCCCTTCTCCACGCAGTAGCCGTCCAGCCACGGCTGGTCCGGCACCGGAAGGTAGTCCTGCGGCCCGCGGTTCAGCCCGTCGCGCCAGGCCTCGCCGGTAACGGCGTTGATCTTTCCCGTGGCCACCTTGACCGCGAACGGGTAGCCGTGCGGACTGCTGAAGTGCAGCCACATGGCCTCGGACTGGTACATCGGCAGCATCACCCCGCCGTGCCGCATCCAGCTCTCCGGCACGCGCTCGGCAAAGTCGTCCACGTGCCGCAGCGGAAACGCGCCCAGCCCGGGCGGCAGCGGATAGCTGCGGCCGTCGTCGGGAATTCGCAGCGTGCGCTGGAACCGGATCTGGAGCACGGCGTGCTCGTGGACCTCGGGAAAGCGGAACACCAGCGCATCGCCTTGCAGCTCGATCATGCCTGCCTCCCGGAAAAGGGGTAACCGGCTACCAGTCTCCGTCGCGAACCTCGCGCACCACGCGGAGCACCGCGTGGTCGGGAAGGTCCTTCAGCTCGCGGATGAGCTCCGCGAAGAGCAGCGGCCGCCTGCGGATGACCTCCAGCAGATCCCTGGAAACCTTTCCCGCCATGGCCAGGAGCAGGTCCGGCTCTACCGCCAGCTCCCGCGCCAGCCGCACCAGCGTGTCCTCGGAAGGCGGCGCCACCTCGCCCCGCTCCACCTTGCTCAGGTAGGAGGGCTGCACCCCCACCCGCTCCGCCACCTGGCGGACGGAATAGCGCCGGTCTTCCGCTCTCAAGCTCTCGCGGCGCTCGCGAAGAAAGGTGCCCAGTGTGCTCATTCGCTCCGTCTCCACAGGTACGTTCGTGTACTGTATACTAACTGGTACACGAATGCAAGAGGACGAGTTGTGTCGCTGTCGTACGCGATAGAACGCCGGGCGTTGACCGGGGACGCAATCGGTTCTAACACCGCCCGGAAACCATCGGCTACAAAAACACCAATGCCCCGCCTGCTGCGTGCAGGCGGGGCATTGGTTTTCATCATGCGCCCGACAGGATTCGAACCTGTGACCTCTAGCTCCGGAGGCTAGCGCTCTATCCAGCTGAGCTACGAGCGCGCATGTACTACAAGGTACTACCGTGGATCGGAGGAGGCGAATAAGCCGAGTTCTGTCTCCCGGCGCGAACCGGGGGAGGATCATTTCTCTGGGACCGACGTTGCCGCCGGCCTCGTGCAGCCTACCCGGGACTGGTAGCGGAGCGGGCAGCTCCATCGTCCCTGCTTGGCCTTGCTCCGGGTGGGGTTTGCCATGCCGCGTCTGTCGCCAGCCGCGCGGTGCGCTCTTACCGCACCGTTTCATCCTTGCCTGAGCCCTGAGGCCATCGGCGGTCTGTTTTCTGTTGCACTTTCCGTCGCCTCGCGACGCCCGGCCGTTAGCCGGCACCCTGCCCTGTGGAGCTCGGACTTTCCTCGACGCCGGCACGCCGGCGCCGCGATCCTCACTCGCCTCCCACGACCCGTGTTGTCAAACAACCTGCAGTGCCCAGGAGAGGACTCGAACCTCCACGCCGGTTAAGGCACCAGATCCTTAGTCTGGCCTGTCTACCAGTTTCAGCACCTGGGCAGGTGCGGCCCCGTCAGTGTGCGTTCCGCGGACAAGTGCTCCCGAGAGGACTCGAACCTCCACGAGCTTGCGCCCACTAGATCCTGAATCTAGCGCGTCTACCAATTCCGCCACAGGAGCGTAACCGGTCCGCGGACTACCCTGCCGGCCCCGACGACGCGCGGCGTGACCACTGCTGGCCCACGCCGCGAGTCCCATCAAAAAAACACAAGGTGCGCCCGGAAGGATTCGAACCTCCGACCTCCTGATCCGTAGTCAGGCGCTCTATCCAGCTGAGCTACGGGCGCACAACCACGAGATGCACCGGGTAGGAATCGAACCTACAACCTTGGGATTAAGAGTCCCCTGCTCTGCCAATTGAGCTACCGGTGCGTTTGGCGAACAGAAGGGAAAATCTACCCGTGTTTCCCGCTTCCGTCAAGCCCCGGCAGGGCTCTCGCCTCCGTCTCCCACGCTTTCCGCGGCGGGAGACGCCACGCGGAAGTGCAAATCTAACGTGTTTCTTCCCAGCGGGGGAGCCCCGCTGGAACCATCCCCCGCGACACTCGCGGAGGCCGCGAGGCGGGCCACTGGCCGCACACCCGCCTCGTCCATCCACCCCCGGCGCGCCGGCCGGCGGCGTTCAGCGGCCTACTGCGGGCAGCACTCGCAGTACCAGGGATCCCGCGAGATGCTGAAGTCGCAGGTGTAGCCGTCGCAAGTCGGCTGGTTGCACGTCTGGTCGCAGGTGGGGCAGCCGGGGCAGGTGCAGTTCGTGTAGCAGGCGGTGGGGCAGGTGCACTGCTGCTCGCCTACCACGGTGCCTTTC
>DASTVC010000790.1:0-7717 GCA_035759295.1 Longimicrobium sp.
CGGTTGCAGACGAATCGCCGTCCGCCAGCGCGCGGGCGTACCCCTGCGCCGCCGCCTGGTAGTCGCCGCGCAGGTACGCGCGCTCCGCATCCGCCAGCACGCCGCCGCCGATCAGCGCGGCGGCGCCGACGATCATCATCCACCGCGTCATCACGCCGTCCTCCGCCGCCCGCGCTCGGCGAGCGAATCCATCGCGATCAGCGCCAGCGCCAATCCCAGGAACCACTCGTAGTGGTTGTCGGGGAGCGACGTGCCGCGTCCTCGCACCGCGCGTCCGCCCCGCGCGGCCGCGCTCGCCAGCTCCGCCACGCCGCGCGCGTCCGGCATCAACCGGAAGGTACCGCCGGTCTCCTGCGCGATGCGGCGGAGGGTCGCCTCGTCCATCCGCGAGACGGCCGGCGATCCGTCCAGCTCGCGCTTGAAGCCGTCGCGCCGGCCCGTCTCCGGATCCACGTCCGGCACCGGCCCGCCCGCCGCCGTCCCGATCCCCACGGTGTGCACCGGCACGCCGCGGCGCCGCGCATTGCCGATGGACGCGCCCAGCAGTTCCGCCGGCTCCAGCGCCTCGCCGTCGCTCACCAGCACGATGGAGCCGCCCGTCTGGCCCTCCCCCGCCCCACCGAGGAGCGCCAGCGCCTGGCGCAGCGCGGAATCCAGCGAGCTGCCGCCCTGGTTCACGATCTCGGGCGAGAGCGCGTCGAGGTAGAGGTGGATGGCGGAGCCGTCGGAGGTGAGCGGCGAGAGCGCGTGCCCGCTGCCGCCGAACGCGATCAATCCCACCCGCGACCCGGCCAGCCCGTCCACCAGGCCGCGGGCCAGCGCCCGCTCCCGCTCCAGCCGCGACGGCGCCACGTCCTGCACCAGCATGGAGTTGGATGCATCCAGCACCAGCACCACGTCGCCACGGCCGGGCGCGCCGGGGTCCGCCGCTCCCCAGCGCGGCCCCGCGGCGGCGACGCCGAGCAGCGCGCCGGCGGGAATCAGGAGCGCGATGCGGCCGCCGGGAAAGCGGCGCAGGTCCGTTCCCGCCAGCCGCCGCACCAGCGCGCGGTCGCCCAGCGCATCCGCCACGTCGCGGCGGCGGCGCCACCACAGGAGCAGCGCGGCCAGCAGCAGCGCGGGAAAGAGCGCGATCAGGTGCAGCAGGAAGGGATCTTCCCAGCGGATCTCCGTCACGGCACCCTCCCCCAGCGGGTGGCGCGGAACAGCCACTCCAGCACCAGCAGCACCGCACCGGCCAGGAGGAACGGAAGATACCAGTCGCGATACCGCACGTAGCGGCGGACGCGGACGGGGGTGCGCTCCAGCCGGTCGATCTCGGCGTAGATGCGGCGCAGAGCGTCCGTATCCTTCGCGCGGAAGTAGCGGCCGCCGGACGTCGTGGCCATCTCGGCCAGCAGCTTCTCATCCACCGTTGTCCGCGCCATGGCGTAGCGTACCCCCACGCGGGTGATGGCGACGGGGATGCGCGCCACCGTGTCGCCCCCCATGGCGATGGTGTAGACGCGAATGCCCAGCAGGGCGGCGGCGCGCGCGGCCTGACGCGGGTCCACGTCCCCGCGGTTGTTGGCGCCGTCGCTCATCAGCACGACCACCTTCGACCGCTCCTCCGCGCGGCGCAGGCGGGCGGCGGCGGCGGCCAGCCCGTCGCCGATGGCCGTCCCCTCGCCCAATCCGCCGGACTGCAGGCCGTTCACCGCCTCGGCCAGCACCTCATAGTCGCGGGTCAGCGGCACGCGCGTCATGGCCTCCGCGGCGAAAGCGACCAGGCCGATGCGGTCGTTGTCGCGCCCCTGGATGAAGCGCGCGACGGTCTGCTTGGCGGCGCCCAGCCGGTTCCGCGGGCGCAGGTCCTCCGCCAGCATGGACTGCGACACGTCCACCGCCAGCACGATGGCGATTCCCTCCGATTCTTCCTCCACCACCCGTGCGCCCGTACGCGGCCCCGCCAGCGCCAGCACCAGCAGCGCAAAGCTGAGCGCGCGCAGTACGTCCGGCGCCGTGCCCGCCCATCGCCCGCGCCCCCGCGACGCCTCCGCCACCGCGTCCGCCCGCGCGAACGCCACCGCCCCCGGCCGCGCGCGCCGCAGCCACGCGATCCAAAGCGGGACGAGCAGCAGCAGGAGCAGCGCCCAGGGGTTGGTGAAGGCGATGGTCATCCGCCCGCCCCCACCGTCTCCGGAACGTCCGCGTCCGTCGCGCGGAACGCCTGCACCCAGCGGCGCGCCGCCTCCCAGTCCTCCAGCGCCCGCTCCGGCGACGGCCGCGTCCGCGCGAACTTGGCCAGGTCCGCGTGCGCCAGCGCCCCCGCGACGCTGCCGACGTCCTCCTCGCGCACGCCGGTACGGCGCAGCAGGTCGATCAACTCCTCCGTGGTCAGGTCCGTCCCCAGCCGAGGGTCTACCGCCGCCGCGAACTCGCGCAGAATGCGCCCGACCTCCGCGCTGAACGCCTCCACGCCATCGGACTGGATGACGCCCGCCGCGCGCAGCAGGTCCAGCTCCGCCAGTGCGCGCTTCCGCGGATCGACAGGAGCGGCCACGCGTGGACGGCGCCTGCGCATCCACCAGACCGCGAGCAGCGCCAGCACCGCGACGGCGCCCGCCACGATCCACGCCCACGGCCACGGGCGCTGTCGATTGGGGATGATGCCCTTCGGCGGACGAGGCTGCGCGGAATCCGCCGGCAGCACCGACCGGACGAACGGCAGCGGAAGCTGGATGGGCACCGTCCGCACGGCGCCGTCCGCCAGCGTGACGCGCGTCTCGGCCCGCGCGGAGGCGGCGGGCTCCGTCACCCAAAGCACCATCGTGGCGACGGCGCGCTGCAGCCCAGCGGAATCCGGCGGATAGACGCGGACGGAATCCACCGTCTGGTAGCTCCCGTCCGTCGCAGCCGGAACAATCAGCTCCACCCGCGCCTCCGCCGGCGCCCGCACGAACACCGCCGCTCGAAACCGGTCGCCCACCGTGACCGTGTCCGGAGACACGCGAATGCCGACGACAGCGACGGTGTCGGCAGAATCGACGGTCTGCGCGGCGGCGGGGAGGGCGAGCAGGGTGGATGCGAGGAGCAGCAGCCGTGCGCTTCGGAGGGTCCGGCGCGCCCCCTCCGCTCGCCGCGGCTCGCACCACCCCCCAAAAAGACGGGGGGAGGGTGGGGTGGGGGTGGGGCTGTCGGCAGAGCGCTTCGGCAGGCTCCGAGGAGGCCCCCTCCGCTCGCTTAGGCTCGCACCTCCCCCGAAACTGCCGGGGGAGGTTGACGCGAGCCGAAGCTTCGGGAGCGGGATCGAATTCTCCTCTCCCCCCTGCAGTTCGGGGGGGAGAGGCAGGGAGAGGGGGGGCGCCTTCGGGCGCCAGTTCGGTCTCTGTCGACGAGCCACAAATCCGGCGGCGCCGTCTCCCCTCTCCGTGAGGAACGAACGGGGAGGGGCCGGGGGAGGGGCCCCCCGCGGACGCAGTTCGATGCAAGCCGCTGTCGCCCTCATCGCCGCAGCCGGCGCTCGCGGCGGCGGAAGAAGGAGACGACGGCGTTGGATACGGGGCGGTCGGTGCGCAGCTCGATCTCGTCCATCCCCAGGCGGCGGAAGACGCGCGCCAGCTCCGCCCGCTCCTTCTTCGCGGACGATCCGAAGCGCTCGACCGCCGCGCCGGTATCCACGTACGTCATCCGCCCCGTCTCCGGGTCCATCAGCCGCAGCACGCCCACCTCCGGCATCTCCACATCCGCCGGATCGGACAGGATGACGGGGATCACGTCGTGGCGCGTGGCCACGCCGCCCAGCGCCCGCTCGAACCGCGCCCGCGCATCCCCCGAAAGCTGGAAGTCGCTGACGAGAAAGACGATGGAGCGCGACCGAAGCACCCGCCGTGCGTGCTCCAGCGCCGCGGCGAGATCCGTCCCGATCCCTCGGGGCTGAAAGACAAGCAGGTCGCGGAGGATGCGCAGCGCGTGGCGCCGCCCCTTCTGGGGCGGTACGAAGGCCTCCACGCGATCCGTGAAGACGAGCAGCCCCACGCGGTCGTTGTTGCGCACGGCCGACATCGCAAGCGTGGCCGCCACCTCCGGCACCATCTCGCTCTTGAAGCGCCCGCGCGTCCCGAACCGCTGCGAGGCGGAGAGATCGACGGCCAGCAGCACGGTGAGCTCGCGCTCCTCCACGTACTTCTTGACGAACGTCTGGCCTGTTCGGGCCGACACGTTCCAGTCGATGGTGCGCACGTCGTCGCCGGGCACGTACTCGCGCACCTCGACGAACTCGATCCCCTGCCCCTTGAACACGGAGTGGTATTCGCCCGTGAACTGCGACGCCACCAGCCCGCGCGTACGCAGGTCGATGCGCCGCACCTGGCGCATGACCTCCGCCAGGCCGGAAGGCGGCGTGGGGTCCGGATCGGGGGCGAGGGGACGCCGCCAGCGCGAAAAGAGCGGCATCGTCGGGTCAGTCAGGGTACGCGGACGGCCTTGAGGACGCGGCGCACCACGTCGTCGGGCGTGACCTCTTCCGCCTCGGCCTCGTAGCTGGTGAGGATGCGGTGGCGCAGCACGTCGGGCGCGATGGCCTTCACATCCTCCGGAACCACGTAGCCGCGGCCGCGCAGGTAGGCGTGGGCCCGCGCGCACGCCGCCAGCGCCAGCGTGGCCCGCGGCGACGCGCCGTACTCGATCAGCGGCGCCAACTCCGGCGCGCCGTACTTCTTCGGCTCCCGCGTGGCGTGGACCAGGTCCAGGATGTAGTCGGCGATGCGGTCGTCCAGGTACAGCCCCGCGATGGCCTCGCGCGCCGCCAGGATCTCCGCCGGCGTGGCGACGGGGGATACGGGGATGTCCACGCCCGTCGACATCCGCCGCAGGATCTCCTTCTCCTCCTCCCTCGTGGGATAGCCCACGCGCACCTTGAGCATGAAGCGGTCGACCTGCGCCTCCGGCAGCGGATACGTCCCCACCTGCTCGATGGGGTTCTGCGTGGCGAGCACCAGGAACGGCTGCGGCAGCGGAAAGGTCTCGCCGCCGATGGTGACCTGGCGCTCCTGCATGGCCTCCAGCAGCGCGGCCTGCACCTTGGCCGGCGCGCGGTTCACCTCGTCCGCCAGCACGATGTGCGCGAAGATGGGTCCGCGGTGGGGGACGAACTCGCCCGTACGCTGATTGTAGATGGTGGTTCCCACCACGTCGGCGGGGAGCAGGTCCGGCGTGAACTGGATGCGCGCGAAGGTGCCGTCGATGCAGTCGGCCAGGGTGCGCACGGCCAGCGTCTTGGCGAGCCCCGGCAGCCCCTCCATCAGCACGTGCCCGCCGGTGAGCAGACCGATGAGCAGCCGGTCGACCATGTACTCCTGCCCCACCACGCGGCGGTGCACCTCCGCGGCGATGCGCTGCAGGAACTCCGCGCGCGGCGGCGCGGCGGGCGGTGCGTACGGCGAGGGCTGCGTCATCGGCTGTGGTTCGGTGGATCGATGTGCGAGATGCTGAGACAGACATCGAGCTGCGTCCGCGGGGTGCCCCTCCCCCGGCCCCTCCTCGTTCGTTCCTCACGGAGAGGGGAGACGTAGCCGCTGGATCCAGGCTCGTCGAACGAGATTGAACTGGCGCCCGACGGGGCCCCCTCTCCCCCGGCCCCTCTCCCCCGCTGCGCGGGAGAAAGGGGAGAATTCGGTCCCGCTTCGGCAAGGTGCGTCGCACCTCCCTCCCCCACGCTGTTTGTGGGGGAGGGCCGGGGAGGGGGGCGCCGGCCCCTCGCACCACCGCGTCCGAAGAAAGCGCGCTCCGCCTACACTGCTTCCGTAGCAGATATTTCCGTCAGATGCACGAACGCCGCGGACCAGTGGGGGACCGCGGCGCCAGTCGTCGCCAGAAGAATGCCGCGGCGGCGCGATCAGGCGGTGGAGAGCGCCTTGAGAACGGCCTCGCGCACCTCGGGGCTGCGGTCGCGGAGCAGGCGCTGCAGCACGGCGCGCCCGGGCTCGCCTCCCAGCTCGCCCAGCGCGCGCACCGCCTCCACACGGATGGGCGTGGGGATGCGTGAGAAGAATCCGCCGCCCGACGCGCGCTCGGCCAGCACCGGCACCGCGCGCGGATCGCCCACGCGGCCCAGCGCGCGCACGATCTCCGCCTCCACGTCGGCATCCGTCTCCTGCGGCAGGCGGTTGAGGAGCGGGCCCACGGCCACCTGCAGCTTGGTGAGCCCCAGGCCCAGCGCGGCGGCGGCGCGCAGGCTGGTTTCCCTGTCGTTCAGCCCCTTGGCCAGCAGGGGCACCGCCTCTTCCCCGCCGATCTTGCTGAGCGCCAGGATGGTCTCGCGGCGGACGCGCGCGTCGGAGTGCTCCACCGTGCGGCGAAAGTGCTCCACGGCGTCGGCGCTGCGGATTTCACCCAGGATGCCGACCATGTTGCGGACCACGAACCACCGCTCGTCGCCGATCATGTCCTCCAGCAGCGGCACGCCCACGTGGTCCAGCGCCACCAGCGCGTCGCGGTAGGCGCGCCGCGCGGAGACGTCGGTGGCGGCCACCAGCTCGCGCACCAGCGGCGTGACCGTGTCGGCGCCCACGTGCAGCAGGGTAGAGCGCAGCCCCGTCTTTTCCTCTTCCGTGCGTGCCTTGCCCAGCCGCTGCACCAGCTCCTCGATCACGGGGCGGGTGCTGATGCGGTGGATGGCCAGCATCACCATCGCCCGCGTGGCGGGGTTGCGGCCGTGCATCTCTTCCGCGTCGCGGCGAAGGTCCTGCACCAGCCCGATGCCGCGGTCGATCATCCCGTGCGTAAGGCAGTACTGCGCAAGAAACTCCAGCCGGTTCATCACCGTCAGCCGCTCGCCGTCCGTGCCCTGGCGCAGAAGGCGGCGCAACTCCTCGGTGTCCTCGCTTTCCACGCGGATGGCGGAGTCGCGCACCTGCTCGTACATGTCGTGCGCGTTCCACATCTGGATCCCGCCGTCGTCCAGCCCGCCCACCGCCGGCCCGGCGCCGTCCGTCTCGAAGGCGGAGTGCGCGGCGTGCGACGGCTGCACCCACTCGCCGTCGATGGAGACGCGCGACGCGCCCCCCGCATGCAGCGCCGCCGCCAGACCGCCCGCGGCGCGCACCACCCGCGGCGGCAGCGCCACGGCGGAGAGAAAGCGGCCCAGCGATTCGCTTCCCACGTCGTGGCGCAGGATGACGCGGGTCACGCCGTGCTCGCACAGCCGCGCCACGAAGCGGTCCACGTGCGCCGACCGGGGCGCGGTGCCGCCGGCCACCTGCACGCCGCTGGGCCCGCAGCGCAGCGCCAGCGGCTCGCCCGACGAAAGCAGCGCCTGCGCCAGGTTCAGCACCGCCTGCGTATGGGTGGGGTGCGTAAGGGGATAGAACTCGCTCAGGGCGTACGCCTTGGCGAGATCCACCAGCAGCCGTCCGGGAGTGTTCGGTGTGGCCATGGCGGGTGTCTCAGCGCGGTATGCGCTCTCCCTGGTCTCGACTCAGGATTTGTGCGATCGGTGCGGCGGGCGAATGGGGGTTCGCCTTCCAGCAGCCGCATGATGGCGGATCAGGATAGATACGGAACACCTGCTCCCCCCGGATCGCTAGCGGGGGGAGCCAGCCGTACGTGCATGGCCGATGTTGTCCGCACCGGCCCTTCTCCAGCATAAGACGAAACTCCGTCGCGACGCAATCCGCATCACGCTGCGCCGGACGGAGCCTACCCGCGCCGTCCGCCGCCGCTACCGCCTCGCGGGCCG
>DASTVC010000791.1:0-2843 GCA_035759295.1 Longimicrobium sp.
CCAACTCACAACGCTTTTTCCTCGGAGCCGTCTTCGCGGTGCAGGTCGCACTCCTCTATCGATACCATCACGGCGAGCTCCATCAGTCGAACCTCAAAGCCTTGCTCCGAAGCGCATGAGGATTTATGACCAACCCTCAATGAATTCGCCGCTGGAAAGACGCAAAGTCCGCCTGCGCGGACTGTAGCCGAACCTTCGCGGCGGATCGCCAAACCGTCCCAAAACGTTGACTTCCTGAGGGAGGCGCCGCGCTGCAACCTGCTTTACGATGCAGCCTGGCGCCGACCGAAGGACCTCCTCTCCCAACCTCGACGCCGGCCCAACCGCGCCGGACTGCCCCCAACGAGCAGTTGAAGCCCCGTTCGGCGAGCGTAGCGAGCCGAGACGGGGCTTATGGCATTTCTAGCCGCGGGCTTTAGCCCGTGGTGCCGTGGTGCGTGGGGCGGGGATTACGCGCCCGATGTAGAGCCGGGGGGATTGGCCGCCTCCGCCCGCGCCCACGGCGGGTCCGCCGCCAGCACGCGCGCGTAGACCGGGCACTCGGGCTTGTGCGCGCCGGGAAGATAGCCCAGCGACATCAGGAACTCGCCCACGATCTCGCCGCCGGTAAAGCGGAAGGTCTTCTTGAACAGCTTGATCCACTCGGGCTTGGTGAGCGGGTGGTGCGCATCCAGCCATCCGGCGAACGAGCCGTACTCCGCGCGCAGCTGCTGAATGCGGCGCGCGTTCTCGATCACCGCGTCCACCTTGAGCCGGTTGCGGATGATGCCCGCGTCCGCCAGCAGCCGCGCCCGCTCCTCCTCCCCGTACGAGGCCACGCGATCCACGTCGAACCCGTCGAACGCGCGGTGGAAGCTCCCCTTCTTCTTCAGGATCGTGAGCCACGACAGCCCCGCCTGGTTGATCTCCAGCGCCAGCCGCTCCAGCAGCTGATCGTCGCCGCGCAGGGGAAAGCCGTACTCGTGCTCGTGATACGGCCCGTGGAACGGGTGCCCGGGCGCGACGTCGCAGTAGGATGACATAGGGTGCGGACAGGGGCAGCGTGTTCAATCAGGAGAGGAGCGGCCGGTGCGGGGCCCCCGCATCTACCACGACAGGGTGAGCAGGTACGCGCGCATCTGGCCGTGGAACCGGCCGTGGCCCGCGATCTGGCGCCGGTTGTTGATGGCGGCGGCCGACTGGAGCACCCAGCCCGAGTCCGACGGCAGAAGCGCGGTAAGGTCCACCACGCTGCCGTCGATCCACATGCACGCGCGGGTGTTGCCCGCGCGGTCGGTAGACGAGCCCACGATGATCCCGGAGCCGCTGATGTCGAGCGCCTCCGACGCAACGTGCCCCGGAAGCGTGCCCAGGTCGCGCATCCGGCCGCCGTTCCAGAGAAACGCGTGGGTGGCGCCGCTGCTCGTCTGCGAATGTCCGACGATGTACGTGTTGGCGTGGCCGGTGTCGGGCCAGCGGCCCACGGTGATGGCTTCCGCGGTGCTGTTGCGGCCACCCAGCGTGCCCAGGTCGAACGTTTCGCCGTCTGCCCACAGCACCGCGTGGACGGGTGCGCTCGCCCCCTCCGCCACCGTGCTGTAGCCCACCACCTGCCGGTGCTTGCCGATGCCGTTCCCCACGCTCACGTTGCCGTCGAGGGTGGGCAGATCCTGGCGCACGCCGCGATGCCACAGGCTGGCGCGCCGGGCGACCCCGTCCGACCAGCTCCCCGCGATGTCGCCGTCCTCGTTGATGTCGTAGGCCCCGCTGGCCGAATCCCCTCTGCCCAGGTAGGTCGTGCTTCCCGCCTGCCACAGGAACGCGTGCGAGAGAACGGTGGCCGCCCCCACGGTCCCGACCACCTGGTCGGAACGGTTTACGGCGTAGGCGATGTGGATGGAACCGGACCCTCCCGCGACGGTGATCTGGGTCATGGTGCCGGACCGCCAGATGAACGGGCGCACCTCCATCCCGTTGTCCGCGTGGCCTACCACCACGGCGTTGTCGTTCAGGTCGTGGGCCACGCTCAGGGGGCCGCCCAGCGTCCCCAGGTCGGTAACGGTGGCGGAGATGCAGCCGGTTAGCGCAAGGACGAGCGGGATCAGTGCGGCGAGGCGCATGGGGTTTCCGGGTTGGCGGTTGGCGGGCCGTGCGGATGCGGAGTGTGCTCCCGCGCGTTGCCGCGGACGATGCGGCCCTGGCGCCGCGCGCACAACCCCCGACGCATCCATCCGGCGCCGCCGCGCATCAAACGTATGATTGGCGACACCGGACGCACGACAACCGGCCCCAATCGGCCGTTCACTTTCGCACTTCCGCACTCTCGTACTTTCGCACTCGTCGTCACTCTCGCGCGCCGAACCTCGTCCCGCTATGATGTACGCTCACCCTCGATCATCCGGAGGACCCTTCATGTCCGGGAACCGCCTGCATGTCTGACGAGCAGGGCGACGCGCCGCGCCACCTTCCCTTTGTCCTGGGGATCATCGGCGACTCCGGAAGCGGCAAGAGCACGGTCGCGCGCGGCGTGCGCGAGCTCATCGGCGCGGAGCGGGTCACCACGCTGGAGCTGGACGACTACCACCGGTACTCGCGCGCCGAGCGTGCGGACCTGGGGCTCACCGCGCTGAACCCCATGGTGCACAACCTGTCGCTGGTACAGGAGCACCTGAACCTGCTCCGCGCCGGCCGCCCCGTCCGCAACCGCAGCTACGACCACACCGACGGCACCTTCGGCCCGCTCCGCGTGCTGGACCCCGAAGAGGTGGTCATCGTCCGCGGCCTACTGGGCTTTCCCACGGAAGAGCTGCGCGCCGCGTACGACCTGGCCGCGTTCCTGTATCCCGAGCCCGAGCTGCTCTTTC
>DASTVC010000792.1:0-5249 GCA_035759295.1 Longimicrobium sp.
GCATTCCCGACGAGGCGGTGGACCCGGCGCGGGTGGAGCGCGCCGCCCGCATTGCCCGCATCCACGACTTCATCACCGGCGAGCTTCCCGACGGGTACGAGACGGTGGTGGGCGAGCGGGGAATCCGGCTGAGCGGCGGCCAGCGGCAGCGCATCGGCCTGGCGCGGGCGCTGTACCGCGAGCCCAGCGTGCTCATCCTGGACGAGGCCACCAGCGCGCTGGACGGGGTGACGGAGCGGGAGGTGATGGAGGCCATCGCCGCCATGCGGAACCAGGTGACCATGATCATCGTGGCGCACCGGCTCACCACCGTGCGCGACTGCGACCGCATCTACCTGCTGGACGCCGGGCGCATTACCGACCAGGGCACCTACGGCGAGCTGATCGCCGGCAACCACCTGTTCCGGGGGATGGCCAAGACGGTCTCGTGACCGCCCGCGCCGCGTACCTGCGTACCTTCCACGGAAAACCACGAAGGGTTTGATTGATGACGAGCGGTATCGACTGGTCGGAAAGCACCGTGCTGGTGACGGGGGGCACGGGCTCGTTCGGAAAGCGGTTCACCGAGACGGTGCTGCGCGAGCTGCGCCCCCGCAAGCTGATCATCTTCAGCCGCGACGAGCTCAAGCAGCACGAGATGGCGCAGCACCTTTCGCTGCGCGAGCACCCCAACCTGCGCTACTTCATCGGCGACGTGCGCGACAAGGAGCGGCTGTACCGCGCCTTTGACGGGGTGGACGTGGTGGTGCACGCGGCGGCGCTCAAGCAGGTGCCGGCGGCGGAGTACAACCCCATGGAGGCCATCAAGACCAACGTGCTGGGCGCCGCCAACATCATCGACGCGGCCATCGACCGCGGGGTAAAACGGGTGCTGGCGCTCAGCACCGACAAGGCGGCGGCCCCCATCAACCTGTACGGCGCCACCAAGCTGTGCAGCGACAAGCTGTTCGTGGCCGGAAACAGCTACGCGGGCGGGCACGACACCCGCTTTTCCGTGGTGCGCTACGGCAA
Source organism: Longimicrobium sp. (assembly GCA_035759295.1). Lineage (GTDB taxonomy): Bacteria > Gemmatimonadota > Gemmatimonadetes > Longimicrobiales > Longimicrobiaceae > Longimicrobium. The sequence goes on from DASTVC010000792.1 coordinate 1,012, forward strand.
CGTGGTGGGCAGCCGGGGAAGCGTGATCCCCTTCTTCCTGGAGAAGCGGGCGAGCGGCGTGCTCCCCATCACCGACGAGCGGATGACGCGCTTCTGGATCACCCTGGACCAGGGCGTCCAGTTCGTGCTCGATTCCATCGGCCGCATGCGCGGGGGGGAGATCTTCGTCCCCAAGCTGCCCAGCATGCGGGTGACGGACCTGGCGCGCGCCATCGCCCCCGACTGCCGGCTGGAGATCGTGGGCATCCGCCCGGGCGAAAAGCTGCACGAAGTGATGGTGCCGGAAGACGACGCCCGCGCCACGCTGGAGTACGACGACCACTTCCGCATCCTTCCTTCGTTCCACGACTGGGACACGGACGACTACTACCGCAGCAACGGCGGCGCGTGGTGCGCGGACGGATTCTCGTACAGCAGCGACCGCAACGACCACTGGCTGGCCACGGACGAGCTTCGCCGGATGGCCGGGCTGGAGGCCCTGGAGGAGCAGCCGGACCCGGTGGGCGTCTAGGCACGTCGCGCGACCGCGCCCGGCAGCCCATCCTGAACGGATGAAGAGCCTCACACGGAGTTAACGGAGTCAACGGAGTCCGCTCGTGCCGTCCCGACGCGGTGATGTGAGAGCAGGGGGCACCGTGCAGTGTCCGGGTACGGCGGCAGTCGCGGGTGACGACGCGCTTGTGTAGGGGCGTCGGGAACGGGAGAGGGATGGAAGCGCGGCAGGGGCCATGAGAATTTTTTTTGAGGCTACCCCTTCGGTTTCCGGAGCGCGGAAGCTGGGAAGGATGTGAGAGGCGGGCCCCGTCTGCGACGGGGAGGCCCTCTCCCCCGACGGCCTTTTGCTCGTTCCTCGCAACGGCCGTCGACCCCTCCCCCAAACTGCGGGGGAGGGGTGTCTCCGCCACTTCTGCCTTTCTGGTTTTTGAGAGGATGCAGATCGCAGACGGATCTCCGGAGCGCGCGGAACCTGGCGTTCACATCACCCGATGCGCGATCTGGCGAAGTGTCGGCCGCCGGGGGGCGGGCCACGCGGGCACTGATCCATCCCCCAGGGGCTGGAATCAGGCCGAAGGACGTTGATGGCGGAACACGGGACTGAACCGCCGCGGAACCGGTCTCTCGCCGGACGGAGGAAAGGTCCTCGCCGGCGCGGATGCGGTTGATTCAGGTACGGCTGGGCGTGTGCTCCCCGGGATGACCGGGAGGTTCGGCGGCACGCGCGAAGGGGACCGGACGGGGAAGGGCCCTCGCCGCGCGGGTGCGGCGGGGGGGAGCGACGCGTGGCCCAGGGAGCGTGCATGCAGGTGGTGGGGATCGTTCAGGCGCGGATGAGCAGCACCCGCCTTCCGGGAAAGGTGCTCATGCCGCTGGCCGGCGAGCCCATGCTGGCCCGCTGCATCGGCCGGCTGCGGCGCGCGGCCACGCTGGACGACGTGGTGGTGGCCACCACCACCGGGCCCGAGGACGACCCCATCGTCGACCTGTGCCGCGCCCGCGGCTGGCCCTGGTTCCGCGGCCAGCGCGACGACGTGCTGGACCGCTACCGCCAGGCGGCCGTGGCGGCCGGCGCAGACGTCGTGGTGCGGGTGACCTCGGACTGTCCGCTCATCGAGCCGCCGGTGGTGGACCGGGTGGTGCGCGCGCTGGGGGACGCGGACCTGGCCTCGAACGTGATCCCCGCGCACACCTGGCCCCGCGGACTGGACGCGGAGGCGGTGCGGATGGACGCGCTGGAGCGCGCCTGGCGCGAGGACGCGGACCCGGCCACCCGCGAGCACGTGACGCTGTACATCAAGCGCCACCCCGAGCGCTTCAATCTGATGGCGGTGAACCACGACGAGGACCTGTCGGAGATGCGCTGGACCGTGGACACGCCCGAGGACTACGCCTTCGCCAGCCGCGTGTACGCGCACTTTGGCCACGACGCCTTTTCCTTCGACGAGGTGGTGGCGCTGCTGCGCGCGCACCCCGAGATCGCGGCGCTGAACGGGCACGTGACCCAGAAGCCGCTGCCGGCATGGACGTGAACGACCGGGTCGTGGTCACCGGGGCCAGCGGGCTGCTGGGGTCCACGGTGACGCTGCTGGCGCGCGACCGCGGCCTGCGCGTGACCGCGCTGTACGCCCACCACCCGATCCGCGCGGACGGAGTGGACGCGCGCCCGCTGGAGCTGGCGGACCAGGAGGCCCTGGAGGGGTTGCTGGCCGAGGTGCGCCCCCGCTGGGTGGTGCACTGCGCGGCGGCCACGGGCGTGGACTGGTGCGAGGAGCACCCGGACGAGGCGCTGCGCATCAACGCGGGCGCCTCGGGCGTGCTGGCCCGCGCCGCGGCCCGCGCGGGGGCGCAGGTGGCGTACGTATCCACCGACTCGGTGTTCGACGGCGAGCGCGGGGGATACACGGAAGACGACGCGCCGGCGCCGCTGAACGCCTACGCGCGCAGCAAGCTGGCGGGCGAGGTGCGGGTGCGCGAGGCGCTGCCGACCGCGCTGGTGCTGCGCACCAACCTGTACGGGTGGAACGCGCAGCCCAAGCAGAGCCTGGCCGAGTGGGTGCTGGGGCGGCTGGAGATCGGCACTCCCTTTCCCGGCTTTACGGACCTGGTGTTCGCGCCGCTGCTGGCCAACGACCTGGCGGCGATGATCCTGGAGATGCTGGAGCGCGGGATGTCCGGCACCTGGCACCTGGCGGCCGCCGACGCGTGCAGCAAGTTCGATTTCGCCCGCGCGCTGGCGGAGGAGTTCGGGCACGACCCGGCGCTGGTGGTCCCCGCGCGCTCCCGCGACGCCGGCCTCTTCGCGCGGCGCCCCCTCGACACCTCGCTGAACGCCGCGCGCGCGGCCGCGGCGCTGGGGCGGCCGATGCCCACCATCCGCGAGGGGCTGGGCCGCTTTCGCGCGCTGCGCGAGGGCGGGTACGTGAACCTTCTCAAGGCCTGCACGGCACAGTGAGCATGCAACCCATCCTGGACCTGGGCACCCGCCGCATCGGCGCCGACGAGCCCACGTACTTCATCGCCGACATCTCCGCCAACCACGACGGCAGCCTGGACCGCGCCAAGCTGCTCATCCGCTTGGCGGCGGAGTCGGGGGCGGACGCGGCCAAGTTCCAGAACTTCCGCGCGGCGCAGATCGTCAGCGACCGCGGGTTCCGGTCGCTGGGCGGGCAGATGTCGCACCAGGCCAAGTGGAAAAAGCCGGTCTCCGAGGTCTACCAGGACGCCAGCGTGCCCTGGGACTGGACGGAGCCGCTGGCGCGCGAGTGCGAGGCGGTGGGGATCGACTACTTCTCCACCCCGTACGACCTGGAAGCGGTGGACATGCTGGACCCCTTCTGCCGCATCTTCAAGATCGGCTCGGGCGACATCACCTGGCCGGAGATGCTGTTGAAGGTGGCGGAGAAGGGAAAGCCGGTGCTCCTGGCGGCCGGCGCGTCGGACCTGGGCGATGTGCAGCGGGCGCTGGACGTCATCCGCCCCATCAACCCCGCCGTGGGGCTGATGCAGTGCAACACCAACTACACGGGCAGCCTGGAGAACTTCCGGCACATCCACCTGAACGTGCTGCGCTCCTTCGCGCAGACCTTTCCGTGGACGGTGCTGGGCCTCTCCGACCACACGCCGGGGCACGCGACGGTCCTGGGCGCGGTGTCGCTCGGCGCGCGGGTGATCGAGAAGCACTTCACGGACGATACGACGCGCGAAGGGCCGGACCACCCGTTCTCCATGACGCCGCAGACCTGGCGCGAGATGGTGGACCGCACCCGCGAGCTGGAGCTGGCGCTGGGCTCGTCCGAGAAGCGGGTGGCGGACAACGAGCGCGACACGGTGGTCGTCCAGCGCCGCTGCATCCGCGCGGGGACCGATCTCCAGCCGGGAACGGTGCTCACGCGCGAGATGCTGGACGTACTGCGCCCCGCGCCGCGCGACGGCATCTTCCCCTACGATCTGGACCGCGTCGTCGGGATGCGCGTCCGCGTGCCGCTGCAGGCCGGCGACCACCTGCGCTGGGGCCAGCTGGAAGCGGCGGACTGATTCGTCAGCGCGGGTGCCGGCGTCGCTGAAAGGTTGTTGAACCTCGCGCAGAATCAGCGCCGCCACAAAGCTTCTGGCACGATGCACGTCGGCGCCGACCGAAGGACCTTGCCGGCAGAATCGTGGGGCTGGATTCGCGCGCGGAGACATGCCCCTCGCGGTCGGAAAGCAGGCGGGAACGGCAGAGGGATGGATGTGCGGCAGGG
>DASTVC010000793.1:0-9599 GCA_035759295.1 Longimicrobium sp.
CGATACCTTCAACGCCACGTCACTGTGAGGGTGTGAGGGTGTGAGGGTGTGAGGGTGTGAGGGTGTGAGGGTGTGAGGGTGTGAGGGTGTGAGGGTGTGAGGGTGTGAGGGTGTGAGGGTGTGAGGATGTGAGGGATGACGAAGCGGGGCGGCTCCGGAAGTGTGGAGCCGCCCCGCTTTTGTTTGTAGCCTCAGGATCTCGGCGTCATCGAAGGGAATCGAACTGCGCCCGCGGGGCGCCCCCTTACTCGCTTAGGCTCGCACCTCCCCCAAAAACCCCTGGGGGAGGTGGACTTCGATCCCGCTTCGACAAGGTGCGTCGCACCTCCCTCCCCCGCGCTGTTTGCGGGGGAGGGCCGGGGAGGGGGGCGGCCTACCATCCCGCGCCATCCCATCCGAAGCGCATAGATCCCTGCCCTACCCAACCTCCCCCAGCAGTTTCGGGGGAGGTGGGCCGGGGGTGCCGGCCCGGAGGGGGCCTGCTCGGACCCTGCCGAAGCGCCCCATCACTCCATCACGCCATCACACCATCACACCATCACCCGTTCACCTCACGGCGCCACCCCCACCGCCGCCCACAGCTCCTCCGGGCGATAGAACACGCCGTCCTTCATCACCAGCTCCACGTTGCGGATGTGGGTCACGTGGGCCGCCGGGTCGCCGTCAACCAGGATGATGTCCGCCAGCTTGCCGGGCTCGATGGAGCCCAGGTCCCCGTCGCGCTTGGCCACGCGCGCCGCGCCGATCGTGGCGATCTGCATCACCTCGTTGGCGGGGATGCCGGCCTGCTCGTACAGCTCCAGCTCGTGGTGGTACGCGAACCCCGCCATGGCGTCCGTCCCGGCCACGATGGGGATTCCCGCGCGGTGCATCATGGCGATCATGTTCATCATCGCACGGAACGAGTCGCGGTAGCGCTGGTCCATCCCCTCCGGCACCGGCAGCCCGCCGCCACGCAGCCCGCGCTGCACGTTGGGCGGCAGCCGGTGGGCGATGGCGGCCAGCACCGGGTCCACCTCCCCCTGCCGCGCCGTGAACAGCTGCTCGAACGCGTTCAGCGTGGGGTCCAGCGTGGTGCCGCGCGCCTTGAGCAGCGCCACGAACGCCTGCACGGAGTCGCTGGCCAGGTCCAGGTTCACCGCCTCCTGCGCCGGACCGCTGAAGCGCTGCGGCGTGCGCGTATCCAGCGAGTCATTCAGGAAGTTGAGCACCAGCATGTTGGCGTGCTGGATCTCGTCGAACCCGGCCCGCACGGCCTCCGCGGCCGTCATCCCCTCGGGGATGTGGCCGCTGACGCGCATGCCGCGGCGGTGCGCTGCTTCGGCGATCACCGGCACCAGCTCGGGCTTGAGCGAGCTGTACAGCTTGATGTGCGTGTAGCCGTGGTCGGCGTACCACGCCACGTTCGCCAGCCCCTGCTCCGGCGTGTCGGCCCGCAGCCCCGTGGGGCCGGTAAAGGGGCCGGACCCGTCGATGAACCCCGCCATCACCACCACCCGGGGGCCTACCTTGGTCCCCGCGTTCCACTCCCTGGCAACCTGCAGAAAGACGGTGGTGTCGTTGGCCAGGTCGCGCACGCTGGTGACGCCCGACGCCAGGTGGAACAGGCCGTCCACCAGCCCCAGGTGCACGTGCATGTCGAACATCCCGGGGAGCAGCGCCTTGCCCGCCGCGTCGATCACCTGCGCGCCCTGCGGCACCTGCACGCTGCCGTCCGGCCCCACCGCCTGGATGCGGTTGCCGCTCACGACCACGGTGGTCCCGGGGCGGCTCTGGCCCGTGCGCGAATCGAACAGGTTGGCGTTGCGGAAGACGACCGGGCCCGTGGGCCGGTGGGCCAGCGTGCCGGCCATCTGCGCGCCCCACGCCGCCTCCGCCGCCTGGTCCGCGGCGAACAGCTGCGGCAGCGCGCCCTCCCACCCCTCGCGCACCATGGCCAGCCAGTCGCCGCCCGACGCGAAGAAGTCGTTGTTCTCGTCCAGCCACAGGCGGTAGGGCTGAAATCCGAAGCCGGAGATGGCGTACTGGCGGACGGTCTGCGTGCGCCCGTTCGCGCTCACCCGCACCTCCGCGCCCGGCTCGATGCGCAGGCGCCCGGCGGGGAGCAGCGGCAGCGAATGGTCGGGCGCGGCCAGCAGCGCGCGCGGCAGCAGCCCCGAATCCATCGACGCGTCCATCGTGGCGTACCACAGGGGGCCGGTGACGGTGGTGTCGCCGCGGTCGGCGCTGTTCTCCCAGACGGCGCGGCCGTCGCGCAGCTCGAAGCGCTCGCGGACGGGCGTCTTGTAGTAGTTCACGCCCTCCGCCTCCATCCACACGGGGAACCCGCGCTCGTCCACGCGCAGGCGGGTGTGGATCTTGGGGCCGCGGCCGCGGTCGTTGTATTCGAAGTCCGAATGGAGGGTGCCGTCGGGGTCGCGCCAGATGTGCTCGTACCCGGACACGCGCCCGGCCGAGATGGCCACGTAGCGCACGGTGTCGCCGGGAGGGGGCTGATGGCCCGCGTGCTGGGCCGCGGCCGGCGCGGCGGCGAGCGCCAGGGCCAGCGTGAACGAGAGGGTTCGCATGCTACCGCTCGTGGAGAGGATGAGGTGGTGCACCGGCGGGCGCCGGGCGATGTGCGGATGATACGGCGCGCCGGCTGCCGCGGCGCACCCGTAACATATAGGCGCGGTAAAAGCGCGTGTAAAGCCGCGCGGCGGGCCCCTCGTGCGCGTCGTCCCGGCCACTCGCCGGACCGGTCGCGCGGGAAGTCGGGCGGGGGGCTTCACAAGCGGGGCGAACGCTGGTATATTGGGCGCCCCGCTTGCTCCGCCGTGCACGGACGCCGGTCCGCGCGAGGTCGGGCGGGGGCTTGCGCGATCTGCAGAGTTCCGCTAAGTTTGGCGCCTGCAAACGGTTACGCACTGATAGCTCAACTGGCAGAGCAGGGGACTCTTAATCCCAAGGTTGTAGGTTCGATTCCTACTCGGTGCACTGCGCGCCCGTAGCTCAGCTGGATAGAGCGCCTGACTACGGATCAGGAGGTCGGAGGTTCGAATCCTTCCGGGCGCACCTGTGCTATTGGTTTTGTTTGAAATGCTCCTGTGGCGGAATTGGTAGACGCGCTAGATTCAGGATCTAGTGGGCGCAAGCTCGTGGAGGTTCGAGTCCTCTCGGGAGCACTGTTGGTGGTTGGATGGTAGGGCCCCGTTCGTCTAGTGGCCTAGGACATAGCCCTCTCAAGGCTAAAACACGGGTTCGATTCCCGTACGGGGTATACGTGTCGCGGGGTGGAGCAGCCTGGTAGCTCGTCGGGCTCATAACCCGAAGGTCGCGGGTTCGAATCCCGCCCCCGCTATGATTGCAGGACCTGCTCGCTTAGCTCAGCTGGTCCAGAGCGCTCGCTTCACACGCGAGAGGTCGCAGGTTCGAATCCTGCAGCGAGCACTGTGTGTTGGAGTGCGGGCATAGCTCAGTTGGTAGAGCGCAACCTTGCCAAGGTTGAGGTCGCCGGTTCGAGCCCGGTTGCCCGCTCTGTAGTGTGGTCGAGCCCACTTAGCTCAGTCGGTTAGAGCACCTGACTGTTAATCAGGGGGTCCCAGGTTCGAGTCCTGGAGTGGGCGCTTGCAGGTTAGACGGTTTGGAGGTCGGTGCTGCCCCTTGGTGTAACTGGCAACACGCCTGACTCTGGATCAGGAAAGTCCAGGTTCGAGCCCTGGAGGGGCAACTTCACACGATGCAGAGCGCCCGGACCGCACACGCGGTCCGGGCGCTTTCGTGTTTGTATCCACTCGCCCGGATGGATCCCCGCAGTTCGCCGGCGAATTGGCGTGGGGGTGTGGATGGCCGTTTCCGCGGGCCTCGGGAAGGGCGAATGAATTCGCGGCAACAACTACACGAATTCCGCCTTCGCGGAATGGCGGCTCCGCAGTGATTCACGGGACCGTGGGCGTGGCGGGATCGCGGTTACCCTCACGCGTTTCGCGGGCCTCGCTGGAGCGATTGAAATCGCGGCAACGACCTCACGCTGTCCGCCTTCGCGGACACGGCGGCACGGCGATGTGCGGCATCCCAACCACTGGCGCGTCCGCTGCCCGTCGGAATCCTCGTGGTGTTTGGTGGCGCTCCGGGCGCGCGGCCACAATCCGCGAAGGCGGATTTCGTGACCTTCCAGCCGCGGTTTCAACCGCCATCCATGGAGACCGGCCACGTCACCCTCACACCCTCACACCCTCACACCCTCACACCCTCACACCCTCACACCCTCACACCCTCACACCCTCACACCCTCACACCCTCACACCCTCACACCCTCACCGCCGCTCCGCGATCCACGCCTCGACCGCCTCCCGCAGCATGGGCAGGGTAACCGCGCCGTTGCGGAGGACGACGTCGTGGAACTCGCGAAGGTCGAAGCGGGGGCCCAGCTCGCGCTCGGCGAGCTCGCGGAGGGCAAAGAACTCCAGGGCACCGGTATCGTACGCGGTCAGCTGGCCGGGCCAGGCGACCACGCGGTCTACCAGCGCGTCCGCCCCCTGCGCGCCCATCCGGCCGCTGCTGGCGATGTAGTCGACGGCCTGCTGCCGCGTCCAGCCGAAGAGATGGATGCCGGGATCCAGCACCATCCCCCGCGCGGGCCATAGCCGGCGGGACACGCGCGCCTCGTCGGATGTGTACAGCCCCAACTCTTCGGCCAGTGCCTCGGCGTAGCGGGCCCACCCCTCCACGTAGCTGCCGCTGGAGATGAGCCGCGCCACCAGATCCGCCCCCGCCGCCTGCTGCGCGGTGCCGATCTGCAGGTGGTGGCCGGGATACGTCTCGTGAAAGGCGGTGATCTCGGCCTGGGCGCGGGTGGTGGTGGCGGATTTTCCCAGGTTGATGCGGTACTCCGCGGGGCGGCTGCCGTCCTCGGCGGCGGGAAAGTACTGGTCGCTGGCGGTGGCCTCCAGGAACCCGGGATGGGGCTGGATGACGATGGGCGCGCCCGGCGTGGTGCGGAACGCGCGCGGCACCGCGGCCCGTGCCCGCTGGACGGCGTCGTTCGCGAAGGCCAGCATCTCGTCGCGGCTGGCGAAGCCGCCGGTCCGCAGCCGCGCGCGGATGGAATCCACGTCCGCCGTGCCGAACGCGTGCCGGCCGATCTCCACCACCTCCGCCTGGTTGCGCGCCACCCGCGCCTGGCCCAGCGCGTACGTCTCTTCGGGCGCGCGATCGAGCGTGGTGTTCAGGCGAAACATGGCCTGGTAGCACGCGCGCCCGTCCGGCAGCGCGCCCACGCCCAGCGACTCGCGCGCGGCCGGAAGGTACTCGGCGGCCAGGTAGTCGCGGTAGCGCGCGACGGCGGGCATCACCTCGTCGCGCAGCAGCGCGGCCCACGCATCGCGAAAGCCGGGCGTGGAGTCGCGCAGGGCGGGGGAAAAGAACGGGCTCTCCTCCACCGGCATGTCGCGCAGCGCGTCCAGCTGCTCGATGACCAGCTCCACGTTGCGGCGCGGGGTGGTGTACCCCAGTCGCACACCCTCGCGCAGGTTGGCCTCCTCGTTCCGCAGGTACGCGGGGATGCGGCGCCAGCGGGCCAGCGCCTGCTCGCGCAGCGAGGGCGTGCCCACGGGCTGCAGCGCCGCCAGCGTGGCGAAGTTCACCTGCCAGCCGCTCATCTGGTTCACCGGCCACAGCTCGGTGCGGCAGACGCGGGCGGCGCGAGACGCCTCGATGCGCTCGCGCAGCATGCCGTACGTCACCCACTCCGGCCGCCCCCGCAGTGCCGTCCCGTCGATGCGCCCCAGCTCCGCCGCCCACGCGTCCTCTCGCGCCTGCCACGCGCGGACGCCCTGCAGCGAGTTGTCGGTGAGTGCGTCGTGGCGCTCCAGCGGAACGCCCCACTGCTCCGCCTCTTCCGGCGCCGCCGCCATGTACGCGCGCACGAACTCGTCGGCCAGCGCAGCCACTCGCGCGGCGTCGCCGGTGGCCGTTCCGGGCCGAGGCGTGGAGATGGGTGCGGCGGGCGCGCATGCCGCCAGGACGAAGCTTGCGACGGTGGCAGAACAGGTGGCGCGGAGATGCATGGGATTTCGAACCTGTAGATGGAGGGCGGCGCGTCGTCTGATCTACTGGCGCGCACTCAACGGAGGGATCGCGCATCAACGCGCATGGTGGTGCCGGATTGGACGGGCCGGAAGGTGGAAAGGATGGATCACGAGGAAACGCGGGGGACGCCGAGGCGCTTGTACTCGCGATCCGGTCTGGGGCGCGGGTGCCGTCGCGTGAGGGATGCGCGCCCGCAGGGCCAAGAACGCGGCGCGCGTGCACGAGCAATGCGGAAACGTCGAGATGCCCGTGAGCGCCGTGGGCTTGGCGCCGTTGGCAACAGTTGTATCGTTGCCTACGGCGCGCGCAGCCCGGCCCGGAGCGCAGCGGAGGGACACGCCCAGAACAGCAGTGCGTTAGTGCGTCAGTGCGGAAGTGGCTCGTGCCGTTACTCGCGCACTTACGCACTTACGCACTCACGCACTTCCGTCAATCCAGCACCCCGAACCACTCCACCTCGTCCAGCGGCACCTCCACGCGGTCGCCGGTGCCCAGGTGGCGGCCGTGCAGCACCTCGCCGCCGTAGTCGTGGCGCAGGCGGTCGGGGAGGAGCACCATGTCGCTGCCCTTGCGGCGCAGCTGCACGCGGCCGCCCTCGGCGATGGCGCGCTCCAGGCGGTCCAGCGCGTCGGGAGTCCAGTTCACGGCGCGGGGCTGTCCGCGCTGGTGTCGCGGGCGGGCGCGGCCTCGGCGCGGCGGACGCTGTCGGCGCGCGCGCTGTCCAGGGCGGCCTGCGCGGCGTGCGCGGTGGCGCTGTCGTAGCGCACCAGCGTGGTGTCGGGGCGCAGCGTGGCGGTGCTGCGGGCCCGGCGCAGCCCCTCGGGGCGCACGGAGACGTAGAAGTCCTTGATGAACAGCGAGTCGATCTTGGCGAACCCGCTGTCCGGCACGTCGCCGAACTTGGTGCCGGGGCGCGGGCGCGGAATGACCACGTTAAGCGTGTCGGCCCACATGTCGAACTCGGCGCGCGACACCTTCTGCAGGTAGCCGTTCACGTCCAGGTGCGACCCCGGCCCGTACGCCCGCAGCGCGCCCTCGGGCGGATCCGGCTCGAAGCGCACCAGGATGCGGCGGCCCGACGGGGTGCGCACCCACACGGCGTTGGCGCGGACGACGGACTCGGCGGTGGCGGAAAGGTGCACCAGGCGGCCCAGCTCGCGGGTGTCAAGCGGGATGAGCGTCTCGAACTCCTGCGTCTGCATGGGGAGCACTTCGCCGCGGTCGGCGCCGAAGTTGGCGGCGGCGCCCACCCGCCGCTTTTCCGACATGGTCTGGTCGCCGAACACCGCGGCGCCGATCAGCACGGCGATGGAGCCCGCCGCCAGCAGGCCCACCCAGAGCCACACGCGCGACTCGCGCCCGCGCACCAGCCGTATGTCCATTCGTGAAAACCGTTTTGTGAGAGAGGCGTTAAACCGGTGCCCGGGGTGCAAGGAGCGTTCCCCCCGCGGCTTGCACCGGGCGCGGCGCCGCGGTTATCATTTCGCGCCCCGAACCCTGCGCGCTCCCGCGCCGCAACGCAAGAACGGAGACTGACCCGTGCCCCGTCCCGCGCCCAAGACACGGCGTAACAACCCGCTGCTTCCCTTCTACGTCCTGCTGGGCGTGGCGGCCCTCGCCGGCGCCTTCTTCCTGTTCCGGCAGATGCAGGGGAGCGGGGGCGACGCGGCCACCACGCTGCAGGAGGTGGTGATGACCCCCGAGCAGCTGCAGCGGGTCCCCGGCATAAGCAAGGGCCAGCCGAATGCGCCGGTGGTGATCATGGAGTTCGCCGACTTCCAGTGCCCGGGGTGCGGCGAGTTCGCCCGCTACTCCGAGCCGTTGCTCAACGATCACATCGCGGCCGGCACGGTGCGGTTCGTGTGGTACGACTACCCGCTGGTGGAAATTCACGCGAACGCCCTGCTTGCCGCGCGCGCGGGCCGCTGCGCGAACGATCAGAACCAGTTCTGGGGCTACCACGACCACCTGTTCGGCCAGCAGCTGCGATGGGCGGACGAGAAGAACCCGGTGAGCCAGTTCATCGAATACGCGGAGCAGGCCGGGCTGGACCGCAACACCTTTGCGCAGTGCCTGCGCTCCGACAAGTACCAGAAGGAAGTTTCGGAGAGCCGCCAGCTGGGCGGCACGCTGGGGGTAAACGGCACGCCCACGCTCTTCGTGAACGGCAAGCGGGTGCAGAACACGCCCAAGACGCGCGCCGAGTGGGATGAGCTGATCCGCCAGGAAGCGGGCGGCGCCCCCGCGGCGACGGCTCCGGCCACGCCCGGCGCGACGGCCCCCGCCGCCGGCACCGCGTCTCCCGCCGGACCGGCCTCGTCCGGTGCGTCGGTCCCGCCGGTGGCGGCGCCCGCGGACAGCGCCGGCTGATGAACACGGCCGCAGCCGGCGTGCCGGACGAAGACCTGTCGGCCGCGGAAGAGCTGGAGGCGCGCCCGCCGCTCACCCGCATGGCCATCGCGCTGCTGGCGCTGGCGGGACTGACGATCTCCATCTACCTCACCATGTACAAGGTGGGGCTGCTGGGGATGATCCAGTGCACCATCGGCAGCTGCGAGAAGGTGCAGACCTCGCGCTGGTCGTACTTCCTGGGGCTCCCGGTCTCGGCCTGGGGGTTGGGCGCCTACATCACCATCCTGGTGATCGCGGTGCTGGGGGTGCAGCCCCGCTTCGCCCGGGAGCGGTGGGTGGCGCTGGCGCTGTTCGGACTGGCGGCGGTGGGGGTGGCGTTCAGCGCCTACCTGACGTACCTGGAAGCGTTCGTGATCCACGCCTGGTGCCAGTGGTGCGTGCTCTCGGCCATCCTGATCACCCTGATCTTTCTGCTCAGCCTGCCCGGGCTGCGGCAGGCCCGCTGAACGCAACACGAGAGGACGAACGGATGTCGGATACCTCCGGCCAGACGGTGCGCGTGCGCCTGGTGTTCGCCGACCAGGGAACCTTCCACGCGGAGACCGTGCACGTGCCCGTGGACATGCTGGACCGCTACGACCGGCTGGTGGACCTGCTGCGCGAGGAGGAAGCGGTCACCCGCCAGCTCTACGTCGACATGGGCCGCCTGGTCTCCGCCTACGTGGAGAGCGACGAGGACTGAGCCGGCGGCACAACCCGAACCCGGCAAACGCGGCGGAAAGGGGAGCAGAGACGGCTACGTCTCTGCTCCTTTTGCTATTCGGGCCGGGCTCTCCGCCATCTTCGATCGCCCGCGAGACGGAACCTGGTAAACGACGGAATTGCGTCTTGTCGAGACAGCTCACGACGGGTTAATTTCAAGGTCCTCCGCCACACCAGCCGCGCAACGAGACCGATCTTGCCACACTCCCCCTGGAAAATCAGCCGTTTTCTCTGCATCGCCCTCGCGATGGCGGCGTGCGGAGACAAGGACGCACCAGCCTCCGACCCCGGCGCCGTACGCCAGGCCGTCGCAACCTCGTTCCGCGAAACGCTCCGGCTCCAGGACTCCGTAGTCCTTGAGCAGCCCGACTCGGCGCCCATCGTCCGCGTCTCGGGGGTGGACCGCGATGCGGCCG
>DASTVC010000794.1:0-3261 GCA_035759295.1 Longimicrobium sp.
CGCGCCCTCCCAGCCGCGGTACTTGAGCGCGTGGACGATGGCCCTGGTCTCGTCCCCCATCAAAAACGCGGAGCGGATGGCGCGCACCGCCTGGGGCCAGTCGCCGCAGGTGCGGCACTTGGGGCGCGGGTCCTCGTTGGCCGGCACCGGGGCCCAGCAGCGCTCGCAGCGCGGGTGCGGCAGGGTGCGGCACTTTACCCAGCACAGGCGGCAGACCAGGCGGTCCTTTTCCGTGGTGGGGATGGGGCGGTCGCAGCTCACGCAGACCGGGGCGAACACCAGGTCCATGGCGCCGTCGCCCAGGTCGCGGAACACGTCTCTCAAATACGGCATCGATCAGCGGATCTGTTGTTTTCTTCGTGGACGGAGGTCCGGAACTGCGTGGTTCGGGCGTGTCCCTCCGCTGCGCTCCGGGCCGGGCTGCGCGCGCACCAGGGCACGATACAACTGTGCCCAAGTGCGCCGAGCCCCCGGCGCTCACCGGCGGCGGCGCGTTCCCGCGGCGCCCGTGCATGCGCGCCGTGTTCTCGGCCCTGCGGGCGCGCATCCCTCACGCAAATGCGAATCCGGCCCGACAAACTGCGACAAAGTAGTCACCTTCCGAAAGGGCCCGGGCCCGCGGCCCTCCCCGCTCCGGCAGAATCCGCATCGGGCAGCCGATACTCGGGAACCGGATGATGTCGTGCCGTCGGGTTGCGGGAATTCCATGTAGCCCGCCGCAAGGGAGAGCAATGCCCGTTGAGAATCTTCCGGCAACGAGCCGTCCGCCCGCGGGAGCGAATGAATTCGCCGCTGGAAAATCGCAAAGTCCGCCTGCGCGGACTCGGCGGCCCGAGGGTGTGCGACGTCCCACGCGGCGGCGCGTCCGCTCCCGGGGATTGGAGCGGTTTGCACATCCATCCGTGGTGCGGTTTCCTGCCCCACCTGTCATCCTGAGAGAGGCGCCCCCTCCACCTTCCCGGAAACGCGCAGCAGGCCGTGCGCCGACCGAAGGATCTTTATCCGAAGCGCGACGGAGCATGCCCAACGGTTTCATCCACAGAGCCCGCATCATCTATTCGAGCTCCGAAGATCGAGGCGCATTTCGAGTCAGTGCACCACTCCGGACTGATCGTCAGACCGCTCTACAGGAGTTCCTTCAGCGTCTTGCGCTCGGCGTTGGACATCTGGCGGTTGCCGCGCCACTTGGCCAGGACGCGCCGGCGCTCGAACAGACGCCTGCGCTCCAGGTAGCGGTTGCGCTCGCGCTCGATCTCGTCCAGGGTGCGGCGCAGAAAGGCGGGCGTGGGCGGCAGCCGGCGAGGCTGCGCCCAGTAGTCGATCTCCAGGTACGCGCTCAGGTTTTCGTAGCTGGCGCCGCTCAGCCTGCAGTACGACCGCAGGCACGCGCGCAGACTGCTCAGCCGCCGCCAGGGCGTATTGCCGGCGTCGCGGACGCGCCGCGCCTGGTCGTTGAACGACACGCGTCAGCCGGCCGGGCGCGTCCGTCCGCGCGGCGTCATTGAATGGAGACCAGCTTGACGACGAACACCAGGGTGGAGTTGGGCGGCACCTGCCCCACCCGGCGCACGCCGTATCCCTGAGAAGGGGGAATCACCAGCTGCCTCTGCCCGCCGGGGCGCATCCCGATCATTCCGGCTTCCAGCCCGCGAATCACGTCGCCCAGACCCAGCTCGAACTCCATGGGCGGGCTGGGCAGCGCGACCTGCTGGAACTGCGTACCGTCGGGAAGGAACCCGGCAAGGTGCACCCCCACGCGGCGCCGGTACCGCACCAGCGGCCCCTCGCCCACCACCAGGTCGCGGTAGTACACGCCGGTCGTGGTGACCTGCATGGCGCTCAGGTTCACCTGCAGATCCGGCGCAAAGGTGATGGCCGTCGGCGGCGCCGGGGGCGGCGGGGGCGGGGTGCAGCCGGAGGCCAGCAGGGAAAGCAGGGCCAGCATCAGGAAGCGGTGCATCGTTCCTCTCGCGGAGTGTGATCGAAGGAAAGCAACAACGTGGAGATCCTGCACGATCCATCCATCGTCCGTCCGGAAACCGTCCCGTCGTCACCGCGCGGAGACCAGCTTGATGACGAACACCAGGTTGGCGTTGGGCGGCACCCGGCCCACCTGGCGCGAGCCGTACGCCTGCGCGGCCGGAACCACCAGCTGCCGCTGCCCGCCCGGCCGCATGCCGATCATCCCGCTCTCCCAGCCGCGGATCACGGCGCCGGTCCCCAGCTCGAACTCCACCGGCGCGTTGGGCGCGGCCACCTGCTGAAACTGCGTGCCATCGGGAAGGAACCCCGCAAAGTGCACCGCCACCCGGTGCCCGCGGCTCACCTGCGGCCCCTGGCCCACCACCAGGTCGCGGTAGTACACGCCGGTGTTGGTGCGCTGCATGGCCGCCAGCTCCACCTGCAGCGACGGCGCAAAGGTGATGGACTCCAGCGCCAGCGACGACGATGCCGCGGCGCACGCGGAGGTGCCGGCCAGGAGAAGAAGGAGGCAGAAAAGACGCTTCATGGTGCAGGGGTGCGGAGGGTTCAGGACATGCGGCACGCGGTCCAAAGCTCCACGAGCCCGCGCCAAAGCGCAAGCATCACCCGCCGGTGCGCTCCCGTTTGGCGCGGCTCCATGTGAACGCACCGACCAGCGGGCCTATGGTCAGGCCCCACGTAAGCAGCTTGACGAGCAGGCTGCTTTTGAAGCGGACGGGATCGTAGCCCGGCGCCACCAGCTCGCGGATCACCGCCGAAAGCAAGGCCATCGGGATCCCGAACCCCAGAATGCCGTGGATCAGGATCCCTTCACCCAGGCTGGACGGGGGACGCAGAAGTCCGCGCCACCCGGCCGGCGCAGGGGCGGCAGCGGCAGGGCCCGGAGCTGCCGTCTCCCCATGGTCTTCCCACAGCGAGCGACGCTGCAACGCGCCCACGTTCACGCGCTGGCCGGCATGCGACCGCCAGAGATCGTACGGGATCGAGAGGTACGTTTCGCCAGGCTGCAGGCGATACGCGCCGTCCGCATCGCCTTCCTCGCCCTGCGACACGTCCGCGTGCGTTCCGGTTGAATCGAGCCGAATGGAAAGCGTCATCATGCGTGCAAAAGTAAAGGGCGGGCGGTGGATCGGGCCAGACGGCGGGGTGCGGGACCGGAGACCGGATCCGGGGACACGGAGGATGGGGCGCCGTTCCCGGGGCAGACCGTGGAGGCCCGCCCCGGGATGGAATGCGTCAGCTGGTGCGCGTGGTGCCGCGCTCGTAGCCGCGCTGGCC
>DASTVC010000795.1:0-7302 GCA_035759295.1 Longimicrobium sp.
CGCGCGAAGAAGAGGCCGCGCTCGCGCTCTGGTCCACCCTGAGCCATCCCACCGCCAGCGAAGCCGAGTGGCGCCGCCTGCCCGAAGCGGTGCGGCACCACTACCGCCGGCAGGCCCGCCTGGCGCTCGGCTTCGACCCGCGCGGCTTCGACGCGCACGGCGCTGAAGCGTACGCCGCCGGCGCTTGACCGGCGACGGTGCCATCCGAACCAGCATCCGCATCCGTTCCCCGGGCTGAGAGTCCCGCAATTGCGGGAAAGGATTCGCACTGGCGATCTTGTCACACGCCAGAAGCCGATTCCACTCTGTACGAGGGTTCATGATGCGCATTCGTATCCCGTTTCTGCACGCATTTGCCGTCGCGCTCGCCTGTGGGGCGATGCACGTCCCGGCGCCGGCGCAGATCGAGCCGGCGGAGTCGCAGCGCACGTTCTGCTGGGTGGGGCGCCCGGCGGAGAGCTGCCGCACCTTCCTGGTGGCGGAGCTCAGCGGCTACGTGGCCGTGGCCAGCACGCGCTACACGCGCAGGGGCTTCGACGGCCGGACCACCCGCAGCATGCACCTTACGGGGCACGGGGGATGGGAGGTGGGCGCCATGCGCAACATCACCCCCGACGACGCCGTCGGGGCCACGCTGATGGCCGGCGCCGACGCCAATGGCGAGCGGGTCGCGGTCAAGGCGCGCTACCGGCGCTGGGTGGGCGACAACGGGGCGATGGACGCCGGCGCGGGATTGATGTTCGCCCGCCGCGCCGAGTCCCACGCCGATCCGGCGCAGCCCGGGAACCTGCAAGTGCCCGTCGCGGGGCTTACCGGTGACCTGGCGCTGGGGCTGACCGACTGGGCGGGGGTGAGCGTGCGCGGAGACCTGCTGTTCGACAGGGACGGCAACCCCGCCAGCGGCGTGTACGCCGGCCTCAAGCTGGGGACGCGGCCCGGCATCGTCGCGACCCTGGTTCCCCTGGTCGCCGCCGCGGTCATCGGCGTGGCCGTGGTCGGCGGCGGCGATTTCTGAGGCACCCCGAGCGTTGACTCCCTGAGGAGCGCTACGCGGAACCTGAACGTTCACAACCGCTTGCGCGCGACCGAAGGATCTCCTCTCCGCCACCGTGGGGCCAGCCGTCGAGCATCGAGGCCGGCCCCGCGGTCATGCCGGCGAGATCCTTCCGTCGGCGCCAAGCTGCGTCATGGAAGCAGGTCGTGGTGCGGCGCCTCCCTCAGGAAGTCGACGCTTTAGATGGTCGAGCACCACCCTGGGCTCGGCTACTCGGCGTCGCGCAGCTGCTTCCTCTTCTTCTTGCCACCCGTGCCCCGCGCCGCCGCGGCCGCCACCAGCGCGGTGACCAGCTCCGCGGCGATCACGGGGCCGTACTGCTTCACCAGCTTGCGCACCGGCTTCATCAGCCGCTTGCGGATCTTCTTCTTCAGCTTCACGTACGTCCTCGCGGTCGGTGCGGATGGGGGAACGGGCACCGGCCGACCGTCGCACGACGAATGCCGTAACGAACCCTGGCGTCCGCCGATCCGCTACGGCGGCGTGCCGGGGGCGCCCACCACGCCGCGCGGCAGCTCCAGCAGACGGTGCATGCGCTCCAGCAGCGCCTCGGGGCTGAAGGGCTTTTCGATGAAGTCCGTCCCCGCCTCCATGGGCCCCCGCGTGCGTGCCTCGTCGCGGTCGTAGCCGGAGATGAAGAGCACGCGGATCCCCGGCCGCTCCGCCATCAGCCGGCTGGCCAGGTCGCTCCCGCTCATCCGCGGCATCACCAGGTCCGTCACCAGCAGGTGGATGATGCCGGGATGCTGCCGCGAGAGCGCCATGGCCTCCGCCCCCTCCGCCGCGACGAGCACCGTGTATCCGCCGCGTGCGAGGACGCGCTCCGCGAAGCGCCGCACCGATTCCTCGTCCTCCACCAGCAGCACCGTGCCCCGGCCGGGCGCCTGCGCAAGCGGCGCGGGGGCCTCGTCGTCATCCTCCGCCTCGCCCGTGACGCGCGACACGGGGAGGTACACGCGCACCCGGGTGCCGCTCCCCGCCTCGCTGTCGATCCACACGTAGCCGCCGCTCTGCTTGACGATGCCGTACACCATCGACAGTCCCAGCCCCGTTCCCTTGCCCGCGCCCTTGGTGGTGAAGAACGGCTCGAACGCGGACTGCAGCGTGGCCTCGTCCATCCCCTGGCCCGTGTCGATGACCTCCAGCAGCACGTACTCGCCCGGCACCACGTAGGGGTACTTCTCCCGCAGCTCCGGCTCCAGGTCGGCGTTCTCGGTGCACACCGCGACCACGCCGCCGTCGGGCATGGCGTCGCGGCCGTTGACGGCCAGGTTCATGATCACCTGCTCCACCTGCGCGGGGTCGGCCCGCACCGGGCGCAGCCCCGCACCCAGCTTGGTGACCAGCTCCACGTCCTCGCCCAGCAGCCGGCGCAGCATGCGCTCCATCTCGCGCACCGACTGGTTCAGGTCCAGCAGCCGCGGCTGCAGGACCTGCCGGCGGCTGAAGGCCAGCAGCTGGCGGGTAAGGGCGGCGGCGCGGTCGCTGGCGCGGCGGATCTCCTCGGCGTCCTCGTACCCCTGCGAATCCGGCGGCAGGTCGGCCAGCAGCAGCTCGGCGTTGCCGCGGATGGCGGTGAGCAGGTTGTTGAAGTCGTGCGCCACGCCCCCCGCCAGGCGGCCGATGGCCTCCATCTTCTGCACCTGCAGCAGCTGCTGCTCGCTCCGCCGCAGCGCCTCTTCCGCCTCGCGGCGCTCGGTGACGTCGCGGGAGTTGACCACGATGCCGCCCACCGCCGGGTCGTCGATCAGGCTGGTGCCCACCGTCTCCAGCACCCGCCACGAGCCGTCGTGGTGCCGCATGCGCAGCTCGGCCACGCGGGGGCGGCCGGGGGACTGGATGGCGCGCTCGAACACCTCCAGCATGGCCGGCACGTCGTCGGGGTGCACCAGCTCGCCAAGGTAGGTGCCCACCAGGTCGCCGCGGCCGTATCCCAGCACCCGCTCCACCGCGGGGCTGGTGTAGCGCAGGTCGCCGTCCTCGTCCAGCACGCTGATTACCTCGCGCCCCTGCTCCAGCAGCGAGCGGAACTCGCGCTCGCGCATCCGCAGGGCCTCTACCGCCACGTGGCGCTCGGTGACGTTCTCCACCATCTGGATGGCATAGTGCGGCTGCCCGTCGTGCGAGCGCACCAGCGCCACGGACAGGCGTCCCCAGACGATGCCGCCGTCGCGCCGCAGATAGCGCTTGACCACCTGGTAGTGGGTCACGTCCCCGGCCACCAGGTCCCCGAACATCTCCCAGTCGGTGCCGATGTCGTCGTCGTGCGTCACCTGGCTGAAGATGGTGCCCGCCAGCTCCTGCTCGGTGTAGCCCAGCAGCGTCTGCAGCGCGTTGTTGCTGCGCACCAGGTAGCCGTGCATGTCCATGAGCGCCATGCCGATGGGCGCCTCGTCGAACACGGCGCGGAACTGTGCGTCGCCGGTGCGCAGCGCCTGCTCCACCTGCTTGTGGCGGGTGATGTCGAGCAGGTATCCCTCCAGGACCGCCGTCCCGTCTGCGCCGGTGCCCACCGCGCGGCCGTGCTCGGATACCCAGCGGATGCGCCCGTCCGCCCGCACCACGCGGTACTCCAGCTCGTACGCGCGCCCTTCGCGCACGGCGGCCTGCACCGCGTTCCACAGCCCGGCGCGGTCCTCGTGGTGGACGAGGTCCGCGAAGGTGGCGTGGCGGAGCAGCTCCTCGGCCGAGTACCCGGTCAGCTCCAGCGCGCCGGGGCTCACCACCTCCAGCGTCCACTGGGGGTCGTTGCGGCAGCGGTACGCCATCCCCGGAAGGATGGAGTACAGCGTCTCCATCGTCCGCCGCGCCTCCGCGGCCTGCGCGTCGCGCTGGGCCCCGTCCACCGCCCAGCGCACGGCACGGGTCAGCAGGGCGGGGGAGAGCTCCGCCGCCTCCAGCACGTCCGCCGCGGCGATCCGGGCCGCGGCGGTATCCACCGCCCCGTCCCGCGCCTCGGCCAGCAGGATGACGGGCCCCGTCCACCCCCGCGCGCGCGCCCGCTCCAGCGCGGGGAGCGGGTCCGGCGCGCACTCCGCCAGCAGCGCGTCCCACCCGCGGCTCGCCAGCAGCCGCGCCGCATCCTCCACGTCCGCCGCCATCCGCGCCTGCATTCCGGCGCCCGTAAGCACACCGCCCGCCTGCATGGCGAGCGGTGTACGGCCGAGGATGAGGACCCGGAGCGGGTTCGGGGAGCGGGGCGCGGGCGCCGCTGGGGGTAGCACGATTGGGTAGAAATGGTCCGTGAACAGGAAGGCGCATCCGGCGCGCATCAATCCCGCAACTTAAGCGACAAATCGTCTGCCGCAACGCCGCGCTTTGTAACGATGCGCGTTTCGAGGAATTTCCGCCGCGCCGGGGATGGCTACGCCGCGCGCTCCATCTCCGACGCCACCTCGCCGCCCAGCAGGATGACGAGCGAGGTCACGTACATCCACAGCAGCAGCACGATGACGGTCCCCAGCAGCCCGTAGGTGGCGCTGTAGGAGTTGAAGTTGGCCATGTACAGCCGGAACGCGAGCGACGCTGCGACGAACAGGACAGCGGCGATGGCGGAGGCCCTGAGCAGCGTCATCCGGCAGCCGCGCTGGTCCTTGTTGGGGAGCACGTAGTAGATCAGCCAGAACGTCGCCGTGATCAGCGCGAAGCCCGCCGGCCACTGCAGCACGCCCCACGCGGCGCGGCCGAACTCCCCCAGCCCCAGCGCGTTGGAGATGCCGCCGCCGGCCAGCAGCACCGCGCTGCCGGAAAGAAAGAGCACCGCGCACGCCGCCAGCATCCCCACCGCCACCGCCTTCTTGCGGATGAACGGCCGCTCCGCGGTGATGCCGAACGCCGCGTTCAGCGTCCCCTCCAGCGCGGTGAAGACGTTGGATCCCGCCCACAGCGCCAGCAGCAGGCCGATGGAAAGCGGCCCCGGCGCCTCGCCGTGCACCACGTCGCGCACGAACCCCGTCACCAGCGCCGACGCCTCCGCCGGCAGCGACGTGGTGAGCCGCTCCGTAAGCCAGTCCCCCGTCCGCTCTCCGCCGAACAGCCCCGTCATCCCGAACAGCGCCATCACCGCCGGCGGCAGGGAGAGGAAGAAGTAGTACGCGACCTTGGCGGCCTGGTTGGAGATGTCGTCCGCCTTGAACTCGTGCATCACCCGCTTCCACAGCGGCGCGCTGGCCGGCAGCGGCTGCATCTGCTTCCGTGCGCGCTCCCGGTCCTCCCGCGGCGTTCCCCGCGCGTCCTCCTCCGCCGTCCCGCCCGCCGAACTCGAGGATCGGACTCGATCCGCCGGCCGGGCGCGCTCGGCGGCGATGCGCCCCGGCCGCTTGCCGCGACCCGCGCGGACCTGTGCTACCTCCGCGGCCGCCCACGCCCCCGTTTCGCGCAGCGTGGCGATCGTCTCCTCCGGCACCACGCGCGCCTGCCTCGCCTTGCGGATGCCGATGAAGATCATCGCCCCGCCCGCCGCGACCATCACCCCGCCGACCAGCAGCGCCCCCAGCGCGTACCGCTCGCCCAGCAGGTCGCCCACGCCGATGACGAGCGCCACCAGCAGGATCAGAAGCCCCGGCCCCGCGAGGATGGCGCCGGCCACGGCCAGCGCCGAGTTCCGCGCGACCGTGCGCACGCTGTGCGACACCTCCGCGCGGGCGAGGGCGATCTCCTGGCGGACGAGATACGCGGCGTCGCGGGAGAGCGTCCGCAGCAGCTCGCCCAGCGGCTTTTCACCGTCGGCCGGCGGCGGTGTCGCGGATTCGGAGCCGGGAACGTTGACAGGGGATCGGGTGTCCATTTCTCGCCGCTCGGGAGGGATGCAGGAAGGTTCCCGCGGCGGGCAACGAACGTGCCGGTTGCCTGTTGCGTGTCCCGGTAGCAGATTGCCCATCAATTGAGCGTCCACCTCTTACACGCCGGAGGGTTGGATGAGACGAATATCGCAGACGGCGGCGGGTGTCGTGCTCTTTCGCAACGGCGGAGAGTCGCGGCGCTACCTGCTGATGCGCTCGGCGTTGACGCGGCGACCCATCTGGGAGTTTCCCAAGGGCGGAGTAGAGGCCGGGGAAACGGAGTCGCAGGCGGCCGTGCGCGAGCTGTGGGAAGAGGCGGGCATCGGCGAAAGCCAGATCTCGCTGTTCGATGGGTATCGCGAGGAGGAGCGCTACGTCTTTACCCAGGGCAAGGGGGAGGAGCGTACGCTGATCGTAAAGAAGGTGGTGTACTTTCTCGCCGAGACCGACGAGGAGCGCGTCATCATCTCCCGCGAAGCCGAGGAGTACCGCTGGGCCACGTACGAAGAGGCCATGCGCCTGATCCGCTTTCCCGGCAAGCGCTACGTGCTGGAGGTCGCGGAGGCGCTGCTGGCGGGTGGATCGTTGCAGAAGCACCACGCGTGAGGGTCACGAACGTGTCCCGGACGCGCCGACGCCGCCACGGGCTAAAGCCCGCGGCTAGAACGGCCATAAGCCCGGTCCTGGCTCGCTCACGCTCGCCAGACCGGGCTTCAACCGCGTACCCGCTCGACGGAGTGCGGGCCTAGCTTCCGGGAGAAGGTGAAGCCCCGTTCGGTGCCGCGTCAGCGGCTCCGAGACGGGGCTTATGGCATTCATAGCCGTGGGCTTTAGCCCATGGATCCGGGGGCGCGCGCGGCGCCCGCCGACGACGCCTCACCCGTTCACCCGCTCACCCGCTCACCCGCTCGCCACAGCCGCCCCCACCGGCAGCCGCACCGTAAACACGCTCCCCGCCCCGGGCTTGCTCTCCACCGTCAGCGTCCCCCGGTGCCGCTCCGCGATCATCCGCGCGATGGCCAGCCCCAGCCCCGTGCCGCCCGTGACCCGCGCCGCGTCCGCGCGGTAGAAGCGGTCGAAGACGCGCGGCAGGTCCGCGGGGGCAATGCCGATCCCCGTATCCGCCACCTGCACCTCCACCCACCCGCGCCCCTCGTCCGCGCGCGCGCCCTCCGCGGGCACCAGCGCGGCCTGCGCTGACGGCACCTCGCGGGCGGTGATGGTCACCGTGCCCTCGGAGGTGAACTTGACGGCGTTGGAGACCAGGTTCAGCAGCAGCCGCCGCACCGCCCCGGAGTCTCCGGGAATGACCAGGCCGTCCGGCGTCTCCAGGCGCACCTCCACCGGCTTGCCGCCGGCCAGCGCCTCGCCCACGTCCTGCACGTCGCGCAGCACGGTAGATAGATCCACCGTCCCCACCGTCTCCGCGAGCGCCGTATCGCCGCGGGCCAGGACGAGCAGGTCTTC
>DASTVC010000796.1:0-2890 GCA_035759295.1 Longimicrobium sp.
CAGCACCTGCCGCACGCGCGAGATCATCCGCACCGCCAGGAGCGAGTGGCCGCCCAGCTCGAAGAAGTTGTCCCGGCGGCCTGCGCGCTCCACGCCCAGCAGCTCCGCCCAGATCTCCGCGAGCGCCTCCTCCACCTCGCCGAGCGGCGCTTCGAAGGCGCGCGCGGCATACGCCTCGCCGCCGGGAGCGGGAAGCGCCTTGCGGTCCAGCTTGCCGTTCGGCGTAAGCGGCAGCGCCTGCAGCCGCACGTACGCCGCCGGCACCATGTGCTCCGGCAGCGCGGTGGAGAGGTGCGCGCGCAGCGACTCCGCGTCCGCGTCGCCGACCACGTACGCCACCAGCCGCTGGTCGCCCGGCACGTCCTCGCGCGCCAGCACCACCGCCTCGCGCACACCCGGAAGCTCCGCCAGCCGCGCCTCGATCTCGCCCAGCTCGATGCGGAAGCCGCGGATCTTTACCTGGTGGTCGTTGCGCCCCAGGTACTCGAGGGTCCCGTCCGCCAGCCACCGCCCCAGGTCGCCCGTGCGGTACAGCCGCGCCCGCGGATGGGGGGAGAACGGGTCGCGCACGAAGCGCTGGGCCGTGAGCTCCGGGCGATTCAGGTAGCCCCGCGCCACGCCCGCGCCGCCGACGTACAGCTCGCCCGTGACACCCACCGGCACCGGCTCGCCGCGCGCATCGAGGATGTAGATCCTGAGGTCCGGAATGCGGACGCCGATGGGGCTTGGTCCCGCGCGCTCCGCATCGGCCGCGACGACGGGCCGATACGTGACGTGCACGGTCGTTTCCGTGATCCCGTACATGTTGACCAGCCGCGTACGCCGGTCGTCGTTGCGCTCGAACCAGGGGCGCAGCGTCGCCAGCTCCAGCGCCTCGCCGCCAAAGACCACGCAGCGCAGCGCGTGCTCGCCGCCCACCGCCGCCTGCGCGGCGATCAGCTGGCGGAACGCGCTCGGCGTCTGGTTGAGGACCGTTACGCCCTCCGCGCAGAGGAGCGCGTAGAAGTCTTCGGGCGAGCGCGCCGTCTCGCGGGGGACGACGACCAGGCGTCCGCCGTACAGCAGCGCGCCCCAGATCTCCCAGACGGAGAAGTCGAAGGCGAAGGAGTGGAACAGCGTCCACACGTCCCGCTCGCCGAAGCCGAACCACGCGTCCGTGGCGCTGAACAGGCGCGCCACGTTGCCGTGCTCCACCATCACCCCCTTGGGCTGGCCGGTGGAGCCCGAGGTGTAGATGACGTACGCCAGGTGATGGGGAGCGACGTCCGCCCGGGGATTCGTTTCCGGCAGACCCGCCCAGGCCGCCGCGCCGGCATCCAGCGCCAGGACGGGGACGTCGAGGCCGGCAAAGCGCTCGCGCAGCGCGGCCTGCGTGAGCAGGAGCGCCGGGCGGGAGTCGGCCAGGGTGTAGCGCAGACGGTCTTCCGGATACGCGGGATCGAGCGGCACGTATCCGCCGCCCGCCTTGAGGACGGCCAGCAGGCCCACCACCATCTCCAGCGAGCGCTCCACGCAGATCGCCACCGGCTGGTCGGGGCCGACGCCGAGAGCCACCAGGTGGTGCGCCAGGCGGTTGGCCCGCGCGTTCAGCTCCGCGTACGTCAGCGTCTCGCCCTGAAAGACGACCGCCGCCGCCCCGGGCGTGCGCGCCGCCTGCGCCTCGAACAGCTCGTGGATGCACAGCTCGCGGGGAAACGCCGCGCCGGTCGCGTTCCACTCCTCCACGACGAGACGCCGCTCGGCCTCCGGCAGAATCGGGAGCGCGTCCACGGCCCGGAGATCGTCGGCCACCATGGCCTCCAGCACCCTGCGCAGGTACGCCAGGTGGCGCTCCACGGTGGCCTCCTCGAACAGCGCCGCCGCGTACACCACGCTCCCGACGATGCGCCCGTCCTCTTCCCCCAGCGAGAGCGACAGGTCGAACTTCGCGGTCGTCCGCGCGGCCACCGCCGGCGCGGCCGATGCGGGCCGCGGGGTCGATTCCGGTGCCGCCAGGCCGGAAAGCTCCAGCTCGTCCCCGGCCGCGTTCTGCCAGGTGAACATCACCTGGAAGAGCGGGGTGTGCGACAGGCTGCGCGCCGGCTGCATCAGCTCCACCACCTGCTCGAACGGGATGTCCTGGTGCTGCTGCGCACCCAGCGCCCGCGCCTTCACCCGCCCCAGCACGTCGGACATGGAGGGAGAGCCCGAGAGGTCCACCCGCACCGCCAGCGTGTTGACGAAGAAGCCGATCAGCTCTTCGATCTCCTTCCTTCCCCGGTTCGCCGTCGGCGTGCCGATCACCACGTCATCCTGCCCCGACAGGCGGGAGAGCACCGCGGCCCACCCCGCCAGCAGCGTCATGAAGAGCGTGGCTCCGTGCCGCTGGCCAAGCGCCTTGAGCCCCGCCGTAAGCCCCTCGCCCAGCCCGAATTCGATCAACCCGCCGGTGAAATCCTGCCGCGCCGGCCGCGGGTGGTCCGTCGGCAGCTCAAGCAGCTCGGGCGCGCCGGCCAGCGTTGCCTCCCAGTACGCCGCCTGCTCACGAAGGACATCACCCTCCACCCAGCGGCGCTGCCAGACCGCATAGTCGGCGTACTGGATCGGCAGCGGAGCAAGCAGATCGGGGTTGCCGTCGCGGAAAGCGGAGTAGAGCGCGTTCAGCTCGCGCGTGAACACCCCCATGCTCCACCCGTCGGAGACGATGTGGTGCATGGTGATGAGCAGCACGTGGTCGTCGTCCGCCAGCTGGATCAAACGCCCGCGGATGAGCGGACCTCGCGCCAGGTCGAACGGCGCCTCTGCCTCTTCCGCCATCACCCGCCGCAGCGCGGCCCCGGCCTGGGGATGGCCGCGGAGATCGTGCTCCACCAGTTGGAAAGCGCTTTCCTCCACCGTAACGATCCGCTGC
>DASTVC010000797.1:0-9014 GCA_035759295.1 Longimicrobium sp.
CTACCATAAACGGTTGTCAACCCTGCACTTAGACCGACCATCCACCGGCACTCCTGTCCACCGCGCGGCACGCGGCGTGCGGCGTCTTCGACCACTCGGCCGGTGCCTTTCACCCAGCTGGCGCGGTTCCAGACATGAACGCCAACGAGACGCCCCAGGATCGGCCGGAGCCGCGGCAGGCCGGCGGGGCGCACACCGAGCGCCGGTTCGCGCGCCGCATCGACTGCGCCGAGCGCCCGCGCCCCTCGCAGTCCGCCGAGCCCGTGGTCCAGCCCCCTTCGCGGCGCGACGACACGCATCGCTGAGCTCCATCCCGGAAACATCGGACGATAAAACCCGGCCTCCCCACCCGGAGGCCGCGCCCTTGCATGCCCCCACATCGACAGAACGGCTCCGTCCCTCCCGCCGCCGCCATGACCCATCCCATCTCGTCCGTCACGCCCGCGCACCACGCCGGCGACCTTCGCGTCCGCGGCGTGCGAGCGCTGCGCGGCCGCAACCTGTGGTCGCCCGAGCCCGTGGTCGCGTGCGAGGTGGTGATGGGCGAGCTCAGCGTGTCGTCGCCGGCGGACGTGCCCGGATTCGCGGATCGCCTGCGCGCCGCGCTGCCGGGCTCGGAGCCGCTCGCGGAGGACGCGTCGTGGCCGGAAGCGGTGCGGCATGCGGCGATGGAGCTGCAGCGGCTCGCGGGCTCTCCTGTCGGCTTCGGTAAGGTGGTGGAGCAGGGGGTGGACGAGGCGCCGGTGCTGGTGGTGGGATACGGCGAGGCGGAGCTGGGGATCGAGGCGGTTCACGAGGCCGCGGCGCTGGTGCGCGCCTGCCTGCGCGGGGACGATCCGGAGACGGCGCGGGTGGTGGATGCGCTGCACGCCGTCTACTTCCACGCGCACCCCGGGCCCACGACGGCGGTGCTGATGGAGGAGGCGCGGAGGCGCGGCATTCCCGTCCGGCGCGCGCCGGGCGAGCACGTGGTGCAGCTGGGGCTGGGCCGCAACCTGCGCCGCATCAGCGCCACGATGACGGACCGCACCAGCGTGATCGCCACCGACATCACCAGCGACAAGGACCGCACCAAGCGCCTGCTGGACCGCATCGGCCTCGCCGTGCCGCGGGGGAGCGTGGCGAAGACGGTGGAGGAGGCGCTGGAGATCGCGGCGGAGCTGGGCTTTCCCGTGCTGCTCAAGCCGCTGGACGCCAACGACGGCCGCGGCATCAGCGGGCGGCTGGATACGGAGGACGACGTGCGCGCCGCCTGGTCCGTCGCGCTCGCCGAGCACCCGACGGTGATCGTAGAGCGCTACGTGGACGGCCGCGACCACCGCGTGGTGGTGGTGGACGGGCGCGTGGTCGCCGTGGCGGAAAGGGTGCCGGCGCACGTGGTGGGGGATGGACAGCGCACCATCCGCGCGCTGGCGGAAGAGGCGAACCTCGATCCCTCCCGCGACAACTCCCGCCCGGGGCACACGCGGATGCCGCTGCCACTGGACGAGTTGACGGAGCGCCATCTCGCCCGCGACGGACTGGACTTCGACTCCGTTCCCGCCGCGGGGGAGACGGTGCACCTGCGCGCGACAGCCAACATCTCCACCGGCGGCACCTCCATCGACCGCACGGACGAGATCCATCCGCGCAACGCCAGCCTCTGCGAGCTCGCGGTCGCGGCGGTAGGGCTCGACATCGCCGGGCTGGACGTGCTGACGCCGGACATCTCCGTCCCCTTCGACGAGAACGGTGCGGCGATCATCGAGGTCAACGCCTCCCCCGGCATCCGCATGCACACGGATCCCGACGAGGGCACCCCCCGCGACGTTCCCGGCGCCGTGCTGGACATGCTCTATCCGCCGGGGAGCGAGACCACCATTCCCGTCATCGTAGTCACGGGGACGAATGGGAAGACGACGACCACGCGGCTGATCGCGCACCTCTTCCGCCAGACGGGGCGGAGGGTGGGGTTCACGACCACGGACGGTGTCTATCACCAGGAGCACCTGCTGATGGAAGGCGACCTGACCGGCCCGCTGGCGGCCGACATCGTCCTGTCCGATCCGCGGGTTGAGGTGGCGGTGCTGGAGACGGCGCGCGGCGGCATCCTGCGCTCCGGCCTGGGCTTCGACGCCTGCGACGTGGGCGTGGTGATGAACGTGACTCCCGACCACCTGGGGATGCGCGGCATCCACACCGTTGAGCAGCTTGCGGACGTCAAGGCGCTCATCCCCGCGTCGATCAAGCCCGGCGGCCACGCCGTCCTGAACGCGGACGATCCGCTCGTTCTGCGGATGCGCGAGCGCACGCCGGCCGAGGCAATACTGTTTTCGTTCGATGCAGACCATCCGCCGGTCGCGGAGCACCTGGCGGCGGGCGGCACGGCGCTGCTGGTGGAGGATGTCGACGGACGCGACATCATCGTCATCCGCAACGGCGCGGAGAGAATCCCCGTCATGGTGGCGGAGGAGGTGCCGCTGACGCTGGGTGGCGCCGCGCGGTTCCAGGTGCAGAACGTGATGGCGGCCGTCGCGGCCGTGCACGCGCAGGGACTGGGGATCGAGGAGATCCGCGCGGGGCTGATGACGTTCCTTCCCTCCGGCGCCACCACGCCGGGGCGGATGAACGTGCTGCGGACGGCGCGCGGGCGCGTGGTGGTAGACTACGCGCACAACCCGGCGGCCCTGCGCGCGCTGGCGGATTTCGCGAGGCGGTCGGGGGCGCGGCGGTGCATTGGCCTCATCACCATGCCCGGAGACCGGCGCGATGAGGATCTGCGCGAGCTGGGCCGCGCGGCGTCGGGGCTAGACTACGTGATCGCCAAGGAGCACCCCAAGTACCTGCGCGGCCGCCCGGCGGGAGACGTGGCGCGCCTGATCGGCGAGGGGCTGGAGGAGGGTGGCCTGCCTCCCGAGCGCTGGGAAACCGTCCTCTCCGAACCGGAAGCCGTCGCCCGTGCACTGGAGATGATGCAGGACGGCGACCTCGTCCTGATCGTGGCGGATGATACGTTGGCCGTGCTCGCGCAGGTACAGCCGTTCGTGGTGGAGGAGTAGGCGGCGGCGAGGAGGGACCGACGCGAGGGGGGGACCGACGCGAGGGGGGGACCGACGCGAGACCCGACGCGAGGCGGGACAGGCCGGGCGCGGCCGCCCGGCGAATGAATTCGCGGCTGGGAAAACGCGATGTCCGCCTGCGCGGACGGGTTGCCGCGAGACTCCGGGCGCGCACCGAATTGGACGGAACCCACAGCCGCCAATCCGCGAAGGCGGATTTCGTGTAGTTGTTGCAGCGAATTTATTCGCCCTTGCGCAGGTGCGGCCGCCGGCGCCGCCGGTGGACAGCACGGCGGCCGGTTACGAGCATCAGAGGGTAGATTTCTCAGTCGGCGCCAGGGTTTTTCGCGAGGTTGCGGTGTTTCGCGGCGCCTCCTTCGAAATGACAGGTCTGGGTATGCAGAAGGTCCGTCCGAAGCGGGATCGAATTCTCCCCTCTCCGTGAGGAACGAACGGGGAGGGGCCGGGGGAGGGGCACCGTCCGTGACCTCACCCTTCCCTCTCCCTCCCGCGTCGCGCAGTTTGGGAGAGGACGAGAAACTCGCCCTATGCCGCCGGGTAATCCGCGCGCAGCCTGCCATCCCCCTGATCCACGTGACCGCATCCGCATGATCCGTCGCCTGCTGCTGTTCGCGGCGCTCCTCGCACTGGCGCTCGCGCAGCCGCTCCGCGCGCAGTCTACCCGCCCCTGGCTTCAATGGCGGACGATGCGCACGGAGCACTTCGACGTGCACTATCCCGCGGAGCTGGAAACGTGGACGCGCGACGTGGTCTCGCGGCTGGAGGGGATTCGCTCCGTGGTGGCGGCAACGGTGGGGAGCGCGCCGCACCGGCGGGTGACCGTCGTCGTCGACAACCCCACGGGCGAGGCGAACGGCAGCGCGTTCAGCTTTCTCCGCACCCCGTACATCCTGCTGTATCCCACGCCGCCCGAGGCCCGGTCCACGCTGGGCCACACGCGCTCGTTCGTGGAGCAGCTGCTCGTCCACGAGTTCGTCCACATTGCCCACCTCACCCGCCCCAGCCGCAACCCGGTTACGCGGGTGATCTCCGTCTTCGACCCGCGCGGCGTGGGGCCGCTTACGGGCTCGCCGCGCTGGGTAAAGGAGGGGTACGCGACGTACGTGGAGGGCCGGCTGACCGGAAGCGGGCGCCCCCATGGGGTCGCGCGCGCGGCGGTGCTGCGGCAGTGGGCCATCGAGGGCCGCCTCCCCTCGTACGCGCAGATGAGCGCGGAGACGGGGGCGTACCAGTCGAGCAGCATGGCGTACCTGGCGGGATCCGCGTTCCTGGAGTGGCTGGCCGAGCGCCGCGGCGACGAGAGCCTGGTTCACCTGTGGCGCCGGATGAGCGCGCGCCAGGGACGCTCGTTCGAGCAGGCGTTCGCGGGCGTCTACGGCGGCACTCCGCAGGAGATGTACGGCTTCTTCACCGTCGACGTGACCGCCCACGCGCTGGAGGCGCGCCGCCGCCTGACGGAGGAGGGTCTCGTGGTCGGCGATACGGTGCAGCACCTGGCCTGGGGCACGGGCGATCCCGCCGTGTCGCCAGACGGCAAGCACCTGGCGGTCACGCTGCGCGGCTCGACCCCCGCGTTCACCCGCGTGGTCATCTGGCGTACCTCCGAAGCCGCCAGCGACAGCGCGGAAGCGGCGGAGCGACGGCGGCTGCTGCAGCGCGACCCGGAAGACGTCCCCGCCGTCCGCGTCCACCCGCGGCCGCGCGCCGCGCTCGCCACCCTGCGCCCCGCGGACGGGCTGCCGTATGAGGACCCGCGCTTTCTGCCGAACGGCGAGGAAGTGCTGGTCATCCGCCCCGTGCCCATCGGCGGCGGGGCCACGCGGCAGGACCTGTTCGTGTGGAACTGGCGGCGCCACACCATCCGCCGGGTGACGCACGGCGCCTCCATACGGGCCGCCGACCCCGCGCCGGACGGGCGCCGCGCGGTGGCCGTGCAGTGCCGCGGGGGCTTCTGCGGGCTGGTGATGGTGGACCTGCGCGGCGGCGCCATCACCCCGCTCGCCCCCGGCGCGCCGGACCTGGTCTTCGACCGCCCCCGCTTCGCCCCCGACGGCGCCACGATCGCCGCGGCGATGCAGGAGGGCGGACGCTGGAAGCTGGTGACCCTCGACGCCGCCGGCGGTCCGCCCCGCGTGGTGCACGACGACCTGCGGGGGAGCACGTACGATCCCGTCTTTACGGCGGATGGCGCGGGGCTGATCGTTGTCAGCGAGGCGGGCGGGATCGCGAACCTGGCACGCGTGGACGTTCGCTCCGGCGCCGCCGAGCCGCTGACGCGCGTGACGGGCTCGGCGGTGGCGCCGGAGGTGGATCGGACGACGGGCGACGTCTACTTCCTCTCGCTGCACGCGGGCGGGCTGGACCTGCACCGCATCCGGCCCGACAGCGCGCACCCCGGCCCCGTCGTGAACCTTCCCGCGGCGCTGGTTCCCGCCGTACCGCGGGTGGCGGCGATGGTGCCGGACACCTTTCCGCGCGGGTCGGTGCCGGCGTCGGGCGACTATGGCATCGGGCCGCGGTGGACGCGCGTCCTGCCGCTGGGCGCGGCGACGGCGGACGGCGGGTCCGCGGGGCTGCTGGTCTACAACGCCGATCCCGTAGGACGGCTGGCGCTGGCGGCGCAGGGCGTGTGGGGAGACCGGGGGATGGAGCGCGGCGCGGCGCTCGCCGCCGTCTGGCGCGGAATGCGGCCCACGCTCTCGGGCGAGGCGTTCTACCTGGCGCACGATCCCTCGCGCCTCCCCGCGTACGGCCGCACGGGGCGCGACGCGCGCTACGCCGGGGGCGCGCTGATGGCGCGCAACGCGTGGAGCGCGGGGCGGCGCGTGCAGGAGTGGCGGCTGGGCGCGTCCCTTGGCGAGCTGGATCTGGTGGATGGGGAGACCGGCAGCCGGATGCTCGCCTTTGGCCGATACTACGCGACGGATGGACGGCGCGTGGGATCCGCGTACTCCTCCGGCGTGCTGATGCTCACCGGCGCCGCGGGCGAGACGCTGGGCGAGCCCTGGAGCCGCGGCCTGGTGACGACGGCGTTCGGCGCGGGATGGGGCGGGATGGGGGTGCGCGCGGAGGCGTCGATGGGGCGGGTGAGCGGCGGCGCGCCGGAGTGGGAGCAGTGGACCGTCGGCGGCCCCGCGACGCTGCTGGTGGACGACGCCGTCCTGGGCCAGCGCGTGCCGATGCCGGCGCTGCGCTGGGGCGCGCTGGAGGGCCGCGACCTGCTGACGTACCGGGTGAGCACCACGCTGGGGATGGTGACCCCCTACTTCTGGGGCGGCACCACGGACCCCGGATACGAGAGTTGGCTGCGCGTGGTCGGCGCGGAATTCGTGCTCACCGTCCCTTCCTTCCGCGCCGCGGGGAGCCCCGGGCTGCGGCTGCTGGCCGGCACGGCGTACGGCCTGGACGGCGGCTACCGCAAGGACCTGACGGCGTACGTCGGCCTCAGCTACGTGCCGTGAGGGTGCGAACCAGCCCCATGATTACGCGATCCAGGAAACACCTGTCATTCTGAGAGAGCGCCCACCCGGGAGTTGCAGTATCGCGCCGAACCGTGCAGCGCGACCGAAGAATCTCCGTCCCCTCGCGCTGAACCCCTGCCCGGGCAACGCCCGGGAACCCCTTCCGGCGGAAAGACTCTGCCGCCCAGCGTAAGATTCTTCGGTCGGCGCCAGGCTTTGCAGCGAGAGGAGAGCGTCCCGCGACGCCTCCCTCAGAATGACACGTTGGCCTGATTCAGCCCTGCACCACCTCCCACGTGATCCGCTCGAAGCGGCTGCCGATGAAGCGGTCGCGCATCATCCGCAGCGCTGACTTGCGGGCGTCCGCGTCCGTATCCGCCGTCACCGGGACCGTGCCGCGAACACGGTAGCGCACCCGGAACTCCTCCACGATCCGCGACGCCTCATCCATCCGCGCCACGTCCGTCACGTCGACCGCCGCGGCGTCGGGCCACAGCGCGCGGAGCTCCTTCTCCACCTGGTGCTCCGCGTCCGCCAGCCCGTATGCCGGAAGCTCCACGCGCCCGGTACCGCGCACCGCCACCGCGAACTCCAACGTCAGCGCGGAAAGCGGATGCTGTCGCGCGGCGCGGGGCGCGAAGGCGTGGAGAACTGGATGGTGTCTCTCGGCTCCGCCGCCGCCGCGCTGTCGGCCGGGCCGGGGACGGGGAGCACGGGCGGCGGCGGGGTGCGCAGCGCCTGCAGCATCTGCATGGCACGCTGGCGGTCCGCGGTGTTCTGCGTGGTTTCGACGAACGCCTCCAGCGCGCGGATCGCGCTCACGGTGTCGCCCATGGCCAGGCGCGCCTCGGCCAGGTGGCTGTACAGCAGGTCGTAGCGCCGGTCGATGCGAATGGTGGACTCCAGCAGCTGCGCCGCCTCCCCGTGCCGCCCCATGCGGATGAGCGCCACGGCCATCTGGTCGCGATACTCGGGATTGCGCTCGTCGATCTCGTTGGCGCGGCGAAAGAAGTCGTACGCCATCGCGGGGTCGCCGGCGTTCAGGAACCGCAGCCCCTCCATGCTGAGCGCCAGCGCGTCGGTGTTGTCGATGGTGTCCTGCTTCGCGGTATCCACCACCGTGGTGTCCGCCACGAGGGGACCGGCGCTGGAGCGGCGGTTCATCTGCTGGAAGATGAGAAAGCCGCCCAGCGCGGCGACGGCCAGCAGCAGCACCCACACCATGGGGTGGATGCCGGTGCGCTCCTCGGCCACCTGGCGGCGGCGCGGCGGCGCCATCACCGGGGTGGCGGGGCGCGCCTCCGGAAGCGGGCGCGGCGTGGCGCGCACCGGCGGCGCAAGCATGGTCCGGTCGTCGTCGCCGGCAAAGGCGGTGCGGTCCGCGTCCGCCAGCATGGTGCGGTCATCGTCGATCAGCGCGCCGGCGGCGCCGGGGACCACGGCGGCGAGCGGCGTGTCGGCGATGCGGCGCAGGCGGCCCTCCAGCGCATCGGCCAGGGCGCTGGCCTGCGGAAAGCGCTGCGCGGGATCGGGATGCAGCGCGCGGCGGATGACCTGCTCCAGCTCTTCGGGCACCTGCGGATTGCGGGCGCGCAGGGCGGGGACCGGCACCTCCATCCCCGCGGCCATGCGGGCGCGGTCGGCGTCGGTGAACGGACGCGTCCCCGTCAGCAGCTGGAAGCCGAGCGCGCCCAGGGAAAAGACGTCGGACGCGGGGGTCAGGCGCGGGTCGCCACGCAACTGCTCGGGGGATGCGTAGGCGGGGGAGAGCGGGGCGCGGCCGTCCTGCGTAAGGCCGGCGGAGGCCGTGTCCTCTTCCGCCATCGCCTTGGCGATGCCGAAGTCCAGGACGCGCACCTGCATCTCGTCGTCGTCGCCGTGCCGGACCAGGAAGACGTTGCCGGGCTTTACGTCGCGGTGAATGAGGCCGGCGCGGTGGCCCACGGCCACGCCGCGGGCGGCGTTCTGCAGAATGCGCAGCGCCTCGGCCATGGGCGGCATGCCGCCGCGCTGCAGCCGCGTGGCCAGGTCTTCGCCGCGCAGCAGCTCCATGACGATGTAGTCCAGCCCCAGCTCGTCGTCGGTGCCGTAGTCGTAGACGGGGACCACGTTGGGGTGGTGCGGCAGGCCGGCGGCGGACGCGGCCTCGTGCTTGAAGCGCGCGCGCAGCCGCTCGCGCACCTCGGGGTCGTTGCCGGCGGAGGCGGTGATCACCTTTACGGCCACGGGGCGACCCAGGCGCTGGTCGATGGCCCGGTACACGGCACCCATCCCCCCCCGCCCGATCACTTCCTCGATGCGGTAGCGCCCCCCCAGCTCCCGCCCCTTCAGCAGCGATTCCAGTCCCGCCATCAGCTCACGATCTGTTTACGTAGACGTCCGGGCGCGTGCCCCGTTCGTATCTTGTTATCTCGCCGGCGGACCGGGATTCGACGAAAGGCATCGAACCGCGCCCGACGCGGTGCCCCTCCCCCGGCCCCTCCCCGTTCGTTCC
>DASTVC010000798.1:0-4560 GCA_035759295.1 Longimicrobium sp.
TCGTGCTCCACCAGCCGGAACCCGCTCTCCTCGACCGGCGCGATGCGCTGAACCGGCTCGCCGTCCACCGTGGGGAAGGAGGTGCGCAGCACCTTGTGGCGGGCGACGATGCGGTCCAGCGCGCGCCGCAGCGCGTCGCGGTCCAGGTCGCCCCGCAGCCGCAGCCGCATGGGGATGTGGTAGGTACTGCCCAGGTTCCCCAGCTGCTCCAGGAACCACAGCCCCTGCTGCGCGAACGAGGGCGGGACGTTGCCCGTGCGGTCCACGCGCTCGATGGCGGCCGCCTCCGCGCGCGCGGCGGTCTCCAGCCCCCGCGCGAAATCGGCCAGCACGGGCCGGTCGAACAGGTCGCGCGGCGCGGCCTCCACGCCCAGCGTCCGCCGCACCCGCGAGACCACGCGCGTGGCCAGCAGCGAGTGCCCGCCCAGCTCGAAGAAGTGATCGTGCCGGCCCATGCGCTCCGCCCCGAGCAGCTCCACCCAGATCGCCGCCACCGCCTCCTCCACCCTGCCGGACGGCGCCTCGTAGCCGCGCCGCGGGTACGCGCCGCCGTCCGGGGCCGGGAGCGCGCGGCGGTCCACCTTGCCGCTGGGGGTGAGCGGCATCGAGTCCAGCCGCACGTACGCCGCGGGGACCATGTGCTCGGGAAGCCGCTCGGCCAGGTGCGCGCGGAGCAGGTCCGCCCCGGTCTCGTCGCCGACCACGTACGCCACCAGCCGCTTCTCGCCCGGCGCGTCTTCTCGCGCCAGGACGACGGCCTCTCGCACCGCGGGGTGCTCTACCAGCCGCGCCTCGATCTCGCCGGGCTCCACGCGGTAGCCGCGCACCTTCACCTGTGCGTCGGTGCGGCCGGCGAACGCCAGCGCCCCCTCCGGCAGCCATCGGCCCAGGTCGCCCGTGCGGTACAGCCGCGCGCCCGGTTCGCCCGAAAGCGGGTCGGGGACAAAGCGCTCCGCGGTCAGCGCCGGGCGGTCCAGGTATCCGCGCGCCACCCCGGCGCCGCCCACGTACAGCTCGCCGACGACGCAGACGGGCACCGGCCGCATCCACGCATCCAGCACGAACACGCGGGTGTTGGCCGCCGGCGCGCCGATCGGCGTCACCCGCTCGCCACGCGCCGTGTGGGGCACGTCGTGGAGGGTGGCGCAGATGGTGGTCTCCGTGGGCCCGTAGCCGTTGATGATCCGCAGTCCGGGCGCGCTCCGCCGGATCTCCGCCAGCAGCGGCTCGGCGATCGGCTCCACCCCCACCAGCAGGCGGTGCAGCCGGGTTCGCCCGGGCGAGCCGGAGACGCGGTCACGCAGCTCGGGGAGGAAGTACGGCGGCAGGTAGGCGCTGCGGACCTCGCGCGCCTCCATCCAGTCGAGGAAGGCGCCCGCCTCCAGCCGCACTTCGTCGCGCGGGATGCAGAGCCGCCCGCCGGCCAGCAGCGCGGAGAAGATCTCGTAGACCGAGACGTCGAAGCTGGTGCTGGTCCACAGGCCGCACCCGTCACCCTCGCCGATCGGCGCGCGGCGCTGGGCGTCCGCCAGCAGGCTCGCCACGCCGCGGTGCGGCACCGTCACGCCCTTGGGACGTCCGGTGCTCCCGGAGGTGTAGATGACGTAGCAGAGGTGGTCGGGCGAGAGCCCCTGCGGCCGCGGATCGGTGGCGGGGAGATGCCCACACGCCGCCTCATCCGCGGGGTCCAGCACCGGCACGCCGGCCGCCGCGAACCGCGCCGCCTGTGGCCGCGACGCCAGCAGCACCACGGGACGGCTGTCGGCCAGCATGTAG
Organism: Longimicrobium sp.; assembly: GCA_035759295.1. Taxonomy (GTDB): domain Bacteria; phylum Gemmatimonadota; class Gemmatimonadetes; order Longimicrobiales; family Longimicrobiaceae; genus Longimicrobium. The sequence goes on from DASTVC010000798.1 coordinate 1,777, forward strand.
CGCAGCCGCTCGTCCGGGTACGATGGATCCAGCGGCACGTACGCTCCGCCGGCCTTGAGCACGGCCAGCATCGCCACGACCATCTCCACCCCGCGCTCCGCGCAGAGCGCCACCCGGGCGTCCGGACCCACGCCCAAGGCGTGGAGGTGGTGCGCCAGGCGGTTGGCGCGCGCGTTCAGCTCGGCGTACGCCAGCGCGCGGTCCTCGTATTCCACGGCGACGGCGGCCGGCGTCCGCCGCGCCTGGGCCTCGAAGAGCGCGTGGATGCACGACTCGCGCGGATACGCCGCCTCCGTGCGGTTCCACTCCACCACCACCCGCGCGCGCTCCTCCGCGGACAGCAGCTCCAGCCGATCGACGGGCTGCGTGTCGTCCCGGGCCATCTCCTCCAGCACCCGGCGCAGGTAGCCCGCGTGGCGCTCCACGGTCGCGTGGTCGAAGAGCGCGGTCGCGTAGCTCAGCGCGCCGGCGATCCGCCCGTCATCCTCCCAGAGCTCCAGCGACAGGTCGAACTGGGCCGTGTCGGCATCGGCCACGCCCGCGGCGCCCACGGTCAGCCCCGGCAGCTCCAGCGCGCCGGCCGTCGCGTTCTGCCACGCGAACATGACCTGGAAAAGCGGGGTGTACGCCAGGCTGCGCGCGGGCCGCACCAGCTCCACCACCTGTTCGAAGGGGATGTCCTGGTGGTGCTGGGCGCCCAGGGAGCGCGCCTTTACCCGCCCCAGCAGCTCCGCCACGCCGGGCGAGCCCGACAGGTCCACGCGGACGGGGAGCGTGTTGACGAAGAAGCCGATCAGCCCCTCGATCTCGCTCCGGCCGCGGTTGGCGCTCGGGGTGCCCACGACGACCTCGTCCTGCCCCGACAGCCGGGCGAGCACGGCGGCCCATCCGGCCAGCAGCGTCATGTGAAGGGTGGCGCCGTGCCGCTGCCCCAGCGTCCTGAGCGCCGCGGTCAGCGCCTCGTCCAGCTCCACCTTCACCGCCGCGCCGGCGAAGTCCTGATTCGCCGGGCGCGGGTGGTCCGCCGGCAGCTCCAGCAGCTCCGGGGCGCCGGAAAGCGTTTCGCGCCAGTAGTCCGCCTGCGCCCGCAGGACGTCGCCCTCCACCCACCGCCGCTGCCATGCCGCATAGTCGGCGTACTGCACCAGCAGCGGCGGAAGCGGATCGGGCTCGCCGCGCGCGAACGCGGCGTACAGCGCGCCCAGCTCGCGGTGCAGCACGCCCATCGACCAGCCGTCGGAGACGATGTGGTGCATCGTCAGCAGCAGCACGTGGTCGTCCGCCGCCATCCGCACCAGCTGGCCGCGGATCAGCGGCCCCTGCGCCAGGTCGAACGGCGCGCTCCACTCGTCCGATACAATGCGGCGCAGCTCACCCTCCACGTCCGGCGCGGCACGGAGGTCGTGCTCCACCAGCCGGAACGCGCTCTCCTCCACCGGGGCGATGTGCTGCACCGGCTCGCCATCTACCGCGGGGAACGTCGTCCGCAGCGCCTCGTGGCGGGCGACGATGCGGTCCAGCGCGCGCCGCAGCGCGTCGCCGTCCAGCTCGCCGCGCAACCGCAGGCGCAGGGGGATGTGGTAGGTGCTGCCCAGGCTCCCCAGCTGCTCCAGGAACCACAGCCGCTGCTGCGCGAACGAGGGCGGGACGCTGCCCGTGCGGTCCACCCGCTCGATGGCGGCCGCGTCCGCGCGCGCCGCGGTCTGCAGCCCGCGCGCGAAGTCCGCCAGCACCGGCCGGTCGAACAGGTCGCGCGGCGCGGCCTCCACACCCAGCGCCTCCCGCACCCGTGAGACCACGCGCACCGCCACGAGCGAATGTCCATCCAGCTCGAAGAAATTGTCCCCGCGGCCCACCCGCTCCACGCCCAGCACCTCGGCCCAGATCGCGGCCACCGCCTGCTCGGTCTCGCCCACGGGAGCCTCGTACTCCCGGGCCGCGTACGCATCGGCCTCCGGGGCGGGGAGCGCCGCGCGGTCCACCTTTCCGTTGGGCGTGAGCGGATACGCGTCCATCCACACGTACGCCGCCGGCACCATGTACCCGGGCAGACGGTCGGCGAGGTGTGACTTGAGCGCGGCGACGGCGACCGGCTCGTCCGCCAGGTAGTACGCCACCAGCCGCCGGTCTCCGGCCGCGTCCTCGCGCGCCAGCACCACCGCGTCGCGCACCGCGGGATGCTCGGCCAGCCGCGCCTCGATCTCACCCAGCTCGATGCGGAAGCCGCGGACCTTCACCTGAAAGTCGGTGCGGCCCCCGAACTCGAGCGTCCCGTCCTCCAGCCGCCGGGCCAGGTCGCCCGTGCGGTACAGCCGCGCGCCGGGCTCGCCGCCGAAGGAGTCGGGGACGAAGCGCTCCGCCGTCAGCCCGGGACGCCCCAGGTAGCCGCGCGCCACCCCCGCCCCGCCGACGTACATCTCGCCCGCGACGCCCTCCGGCACCGGCTGGCCCGCCTGGTCGAGCAGGTAGACACGCGTGCTGGCGATCGGCCGGCCGATGTGCACCGTCTCCGAGGCCTCGATCCGGCCGGAGGTGGCGACCACGGTGGTCTCCGTGGGCCCGTAGTTGTTCACCAGCGCGAACGGCAGCGGCCCGGCCGGGACGCTCCGCAGCCGGTCGCCGCCGATCAGCAGCGTACGCAGCCCCGCGTTCACCCGGCCGCGCGCGAAGGCGACCTCCGCCAGCGGCGTGGGGAGAAAGCTCACGTCCAGCGCCTGCTCCTCCCACCACTCCAGCAGCGCCTGGGGATCGCGCGTGGCCGGAAGCAGCAGCGTTGCGCCGGCA
>DASTVC010000799.1:0-2301 GCA_035759295.1 Longimicrobium sp.
CATGGAGGCCGCGGCCGACAACCCGGGCGGCGGCGCCGCGGACGGCATGGGGCTGGGGATGGGCTTCGCGATGGCGCAGCAGATGGCCAACGCGATGAATGCGGGCGCCGCGGGCGCACCCCCCGCCGGCGGGCCGCCGCCGCTGCCGGGTGGCGCGCAGTTCTTCGCGGCGATCAACGGGGCGCAGGCGGGGCCGTTCGGGCTGGACGCGCTGCGCGGCCACGTGTCGGGCGGGCAGCTTACGCGCGAAACGCTGGTGTGGAAGCAGGGGATGGCGGCCTGGACGCCCGCGGGCGAGGTGCCGGAGCTGGCGCCGCTGTTCGCCGCCGCACCCCCGCCGCTGCCGCCCTCGTGAAGATGTCGCCCAAGACCCAGCGGCTGATGTGGGCGGTGCTGCTGGGCGTGCTGTTCTTTCTGGGCGATTCGGTGCTGCCGGAGCTGGTGGGCCGGGGGTGGACGCTGATCATCTTCGCGGCCATCCCCTTCCTGGCCGGCGTGCCGTTCCTGGGCCGCGCGGCCCGCGTCCCCATGCTGCGGTGGGGCGTGCTGGCGGCGGTGGCCTGGTACGCCATCCTGTTCTGGGACGTGGGGCGGATGCACACCCCGCCGCCGCTCCCGGCCATCATCCCGCTGGCCGGCCTGGGGCTGGCGATGTGGGCCGCCATCAGCATCCAGGCGTACGCCGCCTGGAAGCGCGGCCGGACGTCCGGGGGATCGTAGGGATCGGCTGCTCGTAAGATCCTGCGGGCTGGAGGCGGGCTGACGTGTATCGTCGGCCCGCTTCGCCACAGGCGATGGATGCCGCAGCGAATCTGATCCCGTACTGCCCGGTAGCGGACGCGCAGGTGCGCCGGGCGCCGCACACCGCCGGGCCGCCGAGTCCGCGCAGGCGGACTTTGCGATTTTCCAGCGGCGAATTCATTCGCTCCTGCGGGCGGCACGGTACCGAATCCGTTTCTCAACGACCATAGCTCACGGCATCGAGTCATCCCGGCTGCAACGGCACAACCTCCATCCTCCATGAGACCTCCCCCATCCGCCGCCCGTGTGCGCCCCGTGGCGGACGCCGACCTCCCCGCCGTCGCCCGGCTGATGGGCGAGCTGGGCTATCCCGCATCCGCCGAGCAGGTGCGCGACCGCCTGGCCCGCGTGGCGGGGGATGACGACTACGCGGCGTACGTGGCCGAGGTGGACGGCGAGGTGGCGGGATTCCTGGGGATGGCGCGCGGATGGGCGTACGAGCACGAACGGCCGTACGCGCGCATCATCACGCTGGTGGTGGATACGCAGGTGCGGCGCCGGGGGGTGGGCGCGCGGCTGGTGGAGTTCGCGGACGAGTGGGCGCGGGAGCGCGGCGCGTACGTGCTGATGCTGAACACTAACGTGCGCCGCGAGGAAGCCCACCTCTTCTACGAGTCGATGGGCTTCAGGCGGACGGGGTATCGCTACGCGCGGGCGTACGACGAGTGACGCGCGGGGCTGGCGTCAGGGCTTCCAGGCCAGGAACGCCAGCCCGCCGGCCACGAAGAGGATGAGCCCCATCACACGCACGCTGGTGGCGCCGGCCTGCGGGTCTTCGGCGGTGCGCCAGACTCTGCGGCTGATGTGCTCGTCCGCCAGGATGCTGGCCAGGCCAAGGGCGACGGCGACGAGTCCGAGAACGGCGGGCATTTCGACCTGCTCCTGCAAGAAGTACCGCGGGGAGGGAACCACTGCGTCCGCCGATGGGAGCAGCGGCCGCAGCTGTAATATGAAGCCCGCTCACCAGTAAGCAAGAGTTTCCTCAGCGGGTGGTGGCAGACCGTCCACCGCCGTCGATTTCCTGAGCAGGTGTCGCAGCTGAGCCCCCCTCCGAAGTGTTGACTTCCTGAGGGAGCGCTACGCGTATCGTGAAATTACGCAACCGCTTGCGCGCGACCGAAGGATCTTCTCTCCGCCACTGTGGGGCCAGCCGTCGAGCATCGGGACTGGCCCCTCGGTGATGCCGGCGAGATCCTTCGGTCGGTGCCCAGGCTGCATCGTAGGAGCAGGGTTGATCGCGGCGCCTCCCTCAGGAAGTCAACGTTTCCGGGCGGTGTATCGACACCCTCTCCGCCCCCCGGCAATCGCCTCAGAAGGTCAACGTGTCTGGGCGGTGTATCAACCCTCTCGTCGCCCCCCGCAATCATCCTCCGATAAACCCTTCGGCGCACGGCTGCATCCAATGCGTTCGGATGCGGCCGCGGCCGGTGTGTCCCCATGCGTGGCCGCCGCACCCGTACTCCCCATCCGCACATGAACAGGAGACAGACGATGCGGTAC
>DASTVC010000800.1:0-25617 GCA_035759295.1 Longimicrobium sp.
TGGCGGGCGCGGCGGGGAGCGCGCAGACGGCGCCCCTGATCCAGGCGGTGCCGCTGACGCCGGGGCCGGTGGTGGACCGCTCGGAGTGCGTGACGGTGGCCGTCGCGCCCGGCGCGGCGTATGAGTGCGGCGACGTGCGGCTGGCCCACGCGCTGCCGGCCCACCGCACCTACGACCGCGCGTGGGCGCCCACGCTGGTGTACAACAGCCAGCACGCGTATCCGCGTCCCGTGCTGTACGCGGACGTCACCCTGCCGGAAGGGGCGGCCGTCCCCAACTCGGTGCAGGTGGTGGCCACGGTGGGCGGGGTGGCGTTCCCGGCCACGTACCCGGGGTCGGAGTTCACGCCGGGGGTCGCGCGGCGGGTGGCGGTGCAGCTGGATGCGTCCGCCTGGCCCACGGGGGTGCGGCCGTACGTGATCCAGGCGACGGCGCAGTATCCCTCCGCCTCGTATCCCTCGGGGACGATCACGGGCGAGCTGCCGATCGTGAACCGCGCCGGCAGCCCGTTCGGCGTGGGGTGGTGGATGGCCGGGCTGGAGCAGCTGATCTGCATCGACTGCAACACCGGGGGCGCGCGCATGCTGTGGGTGGGCGGCGACGGGAGCACCCGCGTGTACGAGCCGCTGTCGTGGTGGCAGACGTGGGTGTCGCAGAACCCGCACGGCGCCCCCGACACGCTGCAGCTGGTGGGATACTCGTACTACGTGCGGAAGATTCCCGGCGGGGGACGGGTGGAACTGGGTGGCTCCGGGCAGCACCTGCGCACCGTGAACCGGCTGGGGCAGACGACGCAATTCTTTACCCGGGCGGCGAACGGGATTCCCGACAGCATCCACGCGCCGGTGCCGGCGGGCCAGGCCGCACGCCGGTGGCGGTTCACCTACGGCCCCTGGCTGACGGAGATCCGCGCGAGCACGCCCGGCGCGGCCGACCGGGTGGTCACGCTGGGCCAGGCGAGCAGCGACGGGCGCGTCACCTCCATCACCGATCCCGATGGGGTGGCCACGAGCTATACGTACTCGCAGGCGACGGGCGGCTCCAACACGGTGGCGTCGCTGACGGACCGGCGCGGGACGCGGCATGCGTTCACCTACGACGGGGCGTGGAAGCTGGCCTCGTCGCGCCTGTACATGAGCGGCGCATCGCCGGGGACCGACGACCTGATCCGCGGCTTCCAGGCGGGGGAATCGCGCGGCGTGGGGAATTCGGTGCCCCTGTCGCAGGCGTACACGCTGCTGGACGGGCCGCGCACGGACGTGGCCGACCACACCCTGCTCTGGCTCACCACGCAGGGCGCGCCGCGCCGCATCCGCGACGCGATGGGCGGCGAGACCATCCTGACGCGCGGTGACGCCCGCTTTCCCTCGCTGGTGACGGCGGTGCGGGGATCGAACGCCCGCGGCGACAGCCTGGTGCTGAAGTCCAGCGCCGCCTACGACGCGCGCGGCCGGGTGACCAGCGACACCGTGCACAACCCGCTGGGCAACGGCGCGAACGTGGTGACGACGTACGGGTGGAACGATGCCGTCGACCGGCCGGCGTGGATCCAGGCCCCCGGCGCGGCCATCGTACGGATCGGATACGATTCCATCACCCGCAACCCCACCTGGCAGGAGCAGGGCGACTCCACCCGCCGCGTCCGCTTCGAATACAACGCCGCCGGCCAGGTGGAGCGCGTCCGCTACCCGCACCCCGCCACCGGCGCGGCGGGTGGCGGCGGAGAGGACCTGCGGGTCTACGACGCCGTGGGGAACCTCAAGCGCACGGTGAGCCCCATGGGCTTCGTGACGCTGATGTACCGCGACGCGCTGGGGCGGGTGGTGGAGACCAACGCGCCCGTGCACGCCGGCAGCTCGTCGGACTCCGCATCCGTCGCCAACACCGGGCTGCGGAGCACGGTGGCGTACGACATCATGGACCGCGACACGATGTCGGTGACGTACGGCCGCGCGATGACGCTGAACCGGCACAGCACCGTGGCGCGGCTGTCCGCGACGGACGCCGAGGCGGTGACGGTGCGTACCACCTACGATGCCGGCGGTCTGCCGTTGTCGGTGCAGCGGTGGAGCACCCCCGACACGGCGCACGTAGGGGTGCTGACCGTGGCGTACGAGTACGACGCCGCGGGGCGCAAGACGATGGACGTGGACGACTCGGGGGCGGACGAGTTCTACACGTACGACCCGGCGGGGAACGTGGTGCAGCATCTGACGAAGCGTGGGCACGCGATCACGATGACCTACGACGCGCTGGGCCGGGTGACGCGGCGGGTGACGCCGCCCGTCATCTACACCTCGTCGAGCGTGAACTGCAGCGATCCGTACAACCCGGCGTACCCCAACCTTCCTCGCTGGAGTCCCTGCACCTTCACCTTTCCCAAGTTCCCCAACAACGGCGCGGGCGGGTGGACGATCCCGGCAGACACGGCCTACTTCTCGTTCGACGCGATGGGGAGCATGACGCTGGCGCAGAACGGGGACGCCATCGTGAGCCGCAGCTACTACTCGGGCGGCGCGCTGCGGACGGACAGCCTGCGCATCCGGGCGTACGGATCGGGGAGCTTTTCGCAGCACGCGTACGGGCTGGAGTACCGCTACGACAGCGCCGGCCGCACGCGGGCGCTGCTGCACCCGTCCAACCTGGCGGGCGCGGCGCAGCGCGACAGCTTTGCGTATAACGCGGTGACGGGTGCACTGCAGACGGTAGTGGGGCGCACCAACCTGAGCTTCGGCTACGGATACGACCTGCTGGGGCGGCTGACGTCGGAGACCATGCCCACCACGTCGGGGACGCTGGGGAACACGTACGCGTACGACCTGGACGGCAGGCGCACGAGCCGCGCGGGGATCTACGGCGAGACGTTCACCTACGACGCCCGCGGCAAGGTGCTGAGCGCGACGGTGACGGGTCGCAGCACCTTCCGCAACTACTACTCGGGGCTGGGCAACCTGGTCGCGACCGAGTGGGACAACGACAACAACGCGGCCGAGGAGGTGGAGGAGTTCCGGGTGGACGCGCTGGGGCACCAGGTGTGGCGGCGCAGCGGGGACAACAATGTGCTGTACCGCGATCCGGAGTACGTAACGCGCTACACGGCGGGGAGCAGCCGGGTGAACGCGGTGCAGTTCACGTATCCGCCGACGGTCCTTGACTCCGCCGCCTTTCCGCGCGACACCACCTTCCGCACGTACGACGCGGCGGGGAACGTGGACGAAGGCGCCGAGCGCGCCTGGGGGAACAGCTACCGCAAGGTGCAGACGCGCTCGTACTACGGCGCGGACAACAAGCTGCGTGCGCAGCAGGGGTACAGCGAGCTGGGCGGAATGTACTTCACTGGCGAGCGCCGCGGCTACTTCAGTGAGTACCGCTACGACGCGCTGGGCCGGCGCGTGCTGGTGCGCACCCGCCGCGACGGGCTGTGCAACACCAGCCAGGGCAACGTGGACTGCACCAGCGGCATCGAGCGCTTCGTCTGGGCTGGCGACAACATCCTGTGGGAGTTGCGCGGCCCCGGGAGCAATACCGAAACCGCTAACCGGCTGGAGCTTGAGTCGGCGGTGCCTCAGGAGTACGGCATCGTGGGCTACACGCACGCGGGCGGCGTGGACCGGCCGCTGGTGGCGTACAAGACCATGGGCGGCAACGCCGGCGCCGTGGTGGTGCCGCACATGAACTGGCGCGGCCTGTTCAGCATGGGCACCAACCCGGCCGGCGGCACGAGCACGACGCTGGTGGAATGGCCCGGCTTCCGCACCACCGCCAACCACTCGATGGGCGAAACGCAGGCCATCACCAAGAACTGGATGGGCAGCCTGCTGGAGGGCCAGCGCGACGCCGGCGGCCAGATGTACATGCGCAACCGCTACTACGACCCCGCCACCGGCCAGTTCACGCAGACGGACCCGATCGGGATCGCGGGCGGGCTGAACACGTACGGCTACGCGGGGGGCGATCCGGTTTCGTATGACGATCCATATGGATTGAGTTCGGAGGAGTGCTGTCGTAATGACGCCAGTCCGCAACAACTTCGTGAAGAAGTTGCAAGGGTGCGGGCGGGCGCCGCCATAGCTCGTGGTCGGAGTGGCCGTATACGTGAGGCATCAGATGCTTACTTGGAAGGCTCAGCGGAATCGGCCAACCGTCCAGCGCGGACTAATTGGCGAATGGGCCCCAATGACCTCGATTGGCGTGGGTCGGGACGCGGATCCCGCGATGCCGTCAATGAGGCTTTCCGCCGGACAGGGGTGAGTCGCGATGAATTTACAGTGACGCAGTGGGGTAGAGATGCGAATGGGAAGTCGTTTCCAGTGGAGTGGACTGCGCGGAACGGTGCTTCTGTCAACATCGACACCGGTCACTCTCGGGAAGGCCCGAGTGTACCTCACGTGGGCTACCAGTCGCCGGGTAAACGGGGTAGCGGTGGCGCCGTTCGTGGGCACATTCTGCTAGATGACGTTCCCGTAAATCGTCCACCCAGGTAAGTCCTATGACCTACATTGTCGAAGATATACTGGAAGCAGAAAGTAAGTTTGCTTTCGGTGTTCGATTGCTGGAGCCGGCAATCCGTGACCAACTCCGGGAATTGGTTTTTGCTCGTTACGGCGGCCGATCAAATCGACTTTGGGCGACTGCGAGCGACTGCGCATCCGTGCAGAACGCTGAAGCGTGGCGGTGGATCCGTAACTTTGTAGGCTCAAGGAGTTGTATCCTCTTCTTCGATCCCAACGACGAGGTCCAGATGTTCCACGTTCCATCGGGATCGACGCTTGACGACCTTCTGGGCAATACCTTTGGCTTTGTGTTCTACGTGACAGACGCTGATGCTACCTATCTGCTGAGTTTCAACGATCACGATTTTCTCGTATGCTGTGGCAGCGCGCGGGAATGGTTGGAAAAGCAGGATCCGAATCGCTGAAACTTTTGGCCCGTGCGCTGCGGCCGGGCGCGTGCTGGTGCGGACGCGGCGGGACGGAGCCTCCGTCGAGTTCCATACCTGCGAGCATCCCCGCCGCATCCGGTTGATCCGCGGTCTCCGCCTCGCTATCCTGCGCTGTCCATCCGCCGCGCGCCGCTCGACCTTCAGCGCGCGCGCCTCGTCCGCAGACGCAGGAGCCAGCTACCGTGCGCCCATCCATCCGCATCCCTATCGTTGCCGCCGCGTTCGTAGCCGCCGCGCCCGCCATTGCTGAGGCGCAGCGGCTTTCGCCGCAGGAGCAGCGCATCGTGCAGTACGTGGACGCGCACGCGGACGAGGCGGTGGGGTTCCTGGAGCACATCGTCAACATCAACAGCGGCACGCTGAACGTGGAGGGCGTGCGCCAGGTGGGGCGCGCGTTCCAGGCGCCGTTGGACTCGCTGGGCTTCGACGCGCGGTGGATCGACCTGCCGGACTCGCTGCGGCGCGCGGGGCACCTGTTCGCGTACCGGCAGGGGACGCGCGGCAAACGGGTGCTGCTGATCGGCCACCTGGACACGGTGTTCGAACGCGACGACGCGTTTCAGCGCTTTGTGCGCGAGGGGCGCTACGCCAGTGGGCCGGGGGTGAACGACATGAAGGGCGGTGACGTCGTGATCCTCTACGCGCTCAAGGCGCTGCACGCGGCGGGGGCGCTGGAGGGGACGACGATCACCGTCGCGATGACGGGGGACGAGGAGGCGCCCGGGCGGCCGCTGGAGATCGCGCGGCGCGAGCTGATCCAGGCGGGGCAGAGCAGCGACGTGGCGCTGGAGTTCGAGACCGGCGCCCGCGACAGCGCGGCGGAGTACGCCACCGTGGCGCGCCGCAGCAGCAGCGGGTGGACGCTCACGGTGCGCGGCCGCACGGCGCACTCGTCCGGCGTCTTTGGCGAGGGGACGGGGAGCGGCGCCATCTACGAGGCGGCGCGCATCCTGACGGCCTTTCACGAGGAGCTGAGGGGCGAGCCGTACCTCACCTTCAACCCCGGCGTGATCGTGGGCGGGACGGACGTGCGGTACGACCGGGGCGAGAGCCGCGGCACGGCGTTCGGCAAGACCAACGTGGTGGCGCAGTCGGCCATCGTCACCGGCGACATCCGCACCATCACCGACGAGCAGCTGCAGCGCACGCGGGAGCGGATGCGGACCATTGTGGCGCGTCACCTTCCCCAGACGCAGGCGGAGATCGAGTTCAGCGACGGGTATCCCTCCATGCCGCCCACGGAGGGGAACCAGGCGCTGCTGGACCTGCTGAACACGGTGAACCGCGACCTGGGCACGCCGCCGATGCAGGCGCTGGATCCCGGCCGCCGGGGCGCCGCGGACGTCTCGTTCGTGGCGCCGTACGTGGACGCGCTGGCGGGGCTGGGCGCCAACGGCTCCGGCGCGCACGCGCCCGGCGAGCGCATCGACCTGGAGACGCTGCCGATGCAGGTAAAGCGCGCGGCGCTGCTCATCTACCGCCTTACGCGCTAGGCGGCGTTTCGCGCGAGGGGAAGGGAAAAACAGGCCTCACGCAGAGTTAGCAGAGTCAGCAGAGTTTTCTCGTGCCGGCTCCGCTGGTTTTGCGTGAGGCGAGTCCTTTCAAAGGGGAGGATGACAATGGCGGAGCGGGCGAGCGCGCTGGCGAGGCAGTCCGAGATCTACCTGGCCGGCGTGGCGGGGAAGACGCCCACGGTGCCGGTGGATTCCGCGCGGCTGGAGGCGGCGGCGAAGGAGGCGATGAGCGCGGAGGCGTACGCGTACGTGGCCGGCGGCGCGGGCTCGGAGAGTACCGTGCGCGAGAACCGCGCGGCGTTCAAGCGCTGGCGCATCGTGCCGCGGATGCTGCGCGACGTGTCGGCTCGGGACACGTCCGTGGAGCTGTTCGGCGACACGCTGCCGGCGCCGGTGCTGCTGTCGCCCATCGGGGTGCTTGAGATGGCGCACCCGGAGGCCGACGTTGCGGTCGCGACGGCGGCGGCGGAGTCGGGCGTGCCGTTCGTCTTCTCCTCCCAGGCGTCGCGGCCCATGGAGGACTGCGCGTCGATGATGCGCGATGCGCCGCGCTGGTTCCAGCTGTACTGGAGCAAGAGCGACGCGCTGGTGGAAAGCTTCGTCCACCGCGCGGAGGAGTGCGGATGTTCGGCGATCGTGGTGACGCTGGACACCACGATGCTGGGATGGCGCGCGCGGGACCTGGACCTGGGCTACCTCCCCTTTCTGCGCGGCAAGGGGATCGCGCAGTACCTGTCCGATCCCGTCTTCGTCGCGTCGCTGCAGGGGCCGCCGCCGGAGGGGCCCGCGGCGGACGCCAAGCGGACGATCAATCTCTCGTCGCTGAAGACGTTCGCGGAGCTTACGCGGTCGCACCCCGGCGGATTCTGGAAGAACGTGCGCCGCGCGGAGCCGTTGCGGGCGGTGCAGCAGTTCATCGGCACCTACTCGCGCCCCTCGCTCACCTGGGACGAGCTGCCGTTCCTGCGCTCTCGGACGAAGCTGCCGATCGTCCTCAAGGGCATCCTGCACCCCGACGACGCGCGGCGGGCGGTGGACGCGGGGATGGACGGCATCATCGTCAGCAACCACGGCGGGCGGCAGGTGGACGGCGCCATCGCCACGCTGGACGCGCTGCCGGGGGTGGTGGACGCGGTCGCCGGGCGGATGCCGGTGCTGATGGACAGCGGCATCCGCGGCGGGGCGGACGTCTTCAAGGCGATCGCGCTGGGCGCGCGCGCCGTGTGCCTGGGGCGGCCGTACGTGTACGGGCTGGCGCTGGCCGGCGCGGAGGGCGTGGGCGAGGTGATCCGCAACCTGCTGGCGGACTTCGAGTTGACGATGGGGCTGGCCGGATGCCGCTCGCTGGCGGAGATCACGCGCGAGTCGCTGGTGGGCCCTCACCCGCTCGCCTAGGCTCGCACCCTCTCCCGCAAGCGGGAGAGGGTATAAACGTCGCGACTGCTTGCGGATGCGTTTCTGCGGGTGTCGCTGCACCCTGTGAACCGCATCGTTGGACATTCATGAACTTCGCACATGGTTGAGAGGGTTCAGTGGCACTGGTGACGACTCTGGTGGCAGGTATCAGCTGGGTTGCCACGACCGCCCGGGGAGGAATCGTGGAGGGCGTTGCCGACCGGGTGTTCGTAGCCGCGGTTCGCGGTCTTCGCGAGCGACTGCCGGCACTGGCTGGCCGTCCCGAAGGCGACGACCTCGCGCGCGGCGTGCGCCAGGCCCAGCTTCACGCGCTCGAACGGCTGATTCTCGACTACCGTGAGCAGCGGCCGCTTGCCCAGCTCAGCGGGGGTTCAGACCCGTTCTCCGAGCGCGCCCTGGAATTCTGCCGGACCGCCGCAGCACAGCCCATTCTGCTGTTCCACGCGAGCGGCGACGCCCTGCTCGCGCTTACCCCGCCATTGATCGAGATGGACGGTCTCGCGGCTGGGGCGGCGGCGTTGGAATACGCTGTGATGGCAGAACTGGCCTCGGCGCTGGATGGGATGTCGATGCCCGATCAATTCGTCGACCATCTCCGCAATGGCGGCCGGGGCACGCCGCGCTTCGTGGAACTCTTCGGGATCTATTTTACGGAACAGGTCAAGAAGGACGCCGCGTTTCGCGAGGTGCTGCACACGGGCCTGCTTCTGCAAAACGCAGCGAACTTGGCCGCACTCGGGGACTGGCTGGCGCAGGTCGAAGACCGCTTCGGAGGCACGCTGGCACGGCTGGAAACCGGAGTGGCTGATCTCGCGGCAGAGAACCGTGCCGAATTTGCGGCCGTCAGGGAGGCTCTGGAGGCTCTCGCTAAGCAGAAAGGCGTGCCAGTCGAGGCGCTCCGGTCGATCTTGGAGAAACTCGGAGAGAGTGTGGTCGAGGATGGGGAAATCCTCACACGCCTCGCCGCGAAGGCGGACGAGTACCTCGCGCTCCGTGAGCAAATCTCGACTCTCTCGAAGTCTACGCCCAGCGCGAGTACGGCGCTGTCGGAGGGAAATCAACTCCTCAACGCCGGTGATCTGGACGGCGCCCGGCGGCTTTTTGCCGACGCGCGCGCCGTCCTTCGCGCCACGCGCGAGCAGCACGCGCGGGACGAGGCGGCACTGCTGGCGGCGGAGGCAGGCGTCGATCGTCTGCAAGTTCGTTACATGGAGGCTGCGAGTCGCTACGAAGAGGCGGAGCGGCTGGTGGAATCCTTCGATCCTGATTCGCATTTCGACTACCTGTGCCGACGGGCAACTGTGCTTCAGCAGCATGGTGACGAGTTCGGTGACAATGCCACGCTTGTTGAAGCGATTTCAACTTGGCGTACCGCGGTGGAGATGCGTCCTCGGTCGAATGCTCCGCGCCAGTGGGCGCAGATTCAGAACAATTTGGGTAATGCGCTCTCCACGCTTGGCGAACGCGAGAGTGGTCCGGCGCTGCTGGAGCAGGCGGTCGCTGCGTACCGCGCGGCCTTGGAGGAGTTCACCCGCGAGCGGGCACCGCTCGATTGGGCATTGACCCAGAACAACTTGGGGAGCACGCTCCTAATACTCGGCACACGCGAGAGCGGGACGGCGCGGCTGGAAGAAGCGGTCGCTGCCTATCTTGCTGCGCTGGAGGAGCAAACTCGTGAACGGGTCCCGCTTGACTGGGCAATGACTCAGACCAACTTGGCGAGCGCGCTTTCGAGGCTTGGCGAGCGGGAGCGCGGCACGATACGGCTGGAGGAAGCGGTCGTCGCCTACAGAGCGGCGCTGGAGGAGTATACACGTGAAAGGGTACCCCTCGGCTGGGCGATGATCCAGAACAATTTGGGGAACGCCCTCGCCACCTTGGGTGGGCGCTCGAACGATACTGCCCGGCTTGAGGAAGCAGTCTCCGCTTACCGCGCTGCGCTGGAGGAGCGAACCCGTGAGCGAGTGCCTCTCGACTGGGCCATAACAAAGAACAATTTAGGTACCGTGCTCCAAGTGCTCGGCGAGCGCGACAGCGGCACTTCGCGGCTGGAGGAGGCGGTCGCCGCCTGCCGCGCGGCACTGGAGGAGCGAAACCGTGATCGGGTGCCACTCGACTGGGCTATGACTCACAACGCTTTAGGGACTGCGCTTATGAGGATTGGCGAGCGCGAGAGCGGGACAGCGCGGCTGGAGGAGGCTGTTGCCGCATACCGTGCGGCGCTGGAGGAGCGAATCCGTGAATTGGTGCCCCTCCAGTGGGCTATAACCCAGAACAACTTGGGCACCACGCTCCGGATACTTGGTGAACGTGAGAGCGGCACAGCTAGGCTGGAGGAGGCCATTGCCGCCCTCAGCGGCGCTATTGAGACATTCGATGCGGCAGGTGCGGACCAGTACGGCGCGATGGCCCGTGAAAATCTGGAGCAGGCACAACGCCTTCTCAATGCCCGCGTCCACGACTGATGATGATCTTTGTTGCCCCACTCATCTAAGAATCAGGCCTCTCCCGCATTTTACACCCGGTCCTTCAACAACTCCTGCAGCGCCTCGCGGGCCCGCATCACCCGCATCTTCAACGCACTGATGCCGGCGTCGAGCATGTCGGCCATCTCCTCGTAGCTGCGGCCTTCGACGTGCTTGAGGAGGAAGGCTTCGCGCTGGGGCTCGGGGATGCGCGAGAGGGCCTCGGTGACCACCTTGCCCAGCTCGCTGCGGTCCAGGGTAAGGCCGGGGTCGTCGCCGGGGGGGGCGGCGTGGGGGCCGTCGTCCAGCAGGGGGACGTCCTTGCGTCGGCGGCTCTTGAGGTAGTCCTTGCACCGGTTGCGCAGGATGCGGAAGAGCCACGCCGCGAACCGCTCGGGGTCGCAGGTGCCCAGGCGCGTGTACGCCTTGACCAGCGAGTCCTGAACCAGGTCGGCGGCGGCATCGGGATCGCCCACCATGGCGTACGCATGGCGGAACATCGTCTCCTGGTACCGGCGCACCAGCACCTCGTACCGGGCCGCGTCGCCGCCCAGCACCCGCCGCACGTCGTCGGCGTCGTTCTCCGACTGCAAAAGCCTCCGCCCCCGGGTGAATCCCGCTCAGTCGCATCCCTCAAAAACCGCCCCCGCGCCCGCTTGCGGGGTGCCCCGGGCCGTCGCTATGTTGGCCGCGCTTCTGGCCCGGACCGTGCGGCAGGCAACCGCCGCGCCGCCCGGCACCGGGGCCGGAAAAAATGTAGTCTCGCAAACGCGTCCGAGAAAGTCGAAATGGCTGCCAAGGGTCTCGAAGGGGTCGTCGTCGCGCAGTCCAGGCTGAGCGACATCAACGGTGAGGTGGGGGAGCTGATCTACGCGGGGTACGACATCGACGACCTCGCCCGCAACACCACCTTCGAAGAAGTATGCTACCTGCTGTGGAACGGGCACCTGCCCAACCGCCAGCAGCTGGATGAAATCCGGGGCCACCTGCAGAAGCACAGTGCGCTGCGCCCCGAGGTGCTGGACATGCTCCGCGCCTATCCAAAGGACGCGGACCCCATGGCCGCCGTGCGCACGGCCATAAGCGCGCTGGGGATGTTCGATCCCGACGCCGACGACATCAGCGCCGAGTCGGTGCGGCACAAGGCGATCTTCCTTACGGCCCAGACGCCGACCATCGTCGCCGCGTACGACCGCATTCGCCGCGGTCTGGAGCCGCTGCAGCCGAAGGAAGGGCTGAGCTTCGCCGGCAACTTCCTCTACATGCTGAACGGCGAGGAAGCCAACGACACCCGCTGCCGCACCATGGACGTGGCGCTCGTTCTCCACGCGGAGCACGGGATGAACGCCAGCACCTTTGCGGCGCGCGTGACGGCGGGCACCCTGAGCGACGTGTACTCCGCGATCACCTCCGCCATCGGCACCCTGAAGGGGCCCAGCCACGGCGGCGCGAACGTGGAGGTGATGAACATGCTCCGCGAGATCGACGAGAGCGGCGAGGACCCGGGCACCTGGGTGCGCAACGCGCTGGCGGGGGGCAAGAAGGTGATGGGCTTCGGCCACCGCGTGTACAAGGCGACCGACCCCCGCGCCACCGTGCTGCGTGAGCTTGCGGACAAGATCATGCAGGAGGCCGGCGAGACGCGCTGGCTGGACCTGTCGGACAAGATCCGCGGGGTGATGGCGGAGGAGATGGAGAAGAAGGGGAAGAAGATCTACCCCAACGTGGACTTCTTCAGCGCCTCGGTCTACACCACGCTGGGGATCGAGATGGACCTGTTCACGGCGGTGTTCGCGCTGGCGCGCATGCCCGGGTGGACGGCGCACCTGATGGAGCAGTACGCCGACAACCGGCTCATCCGCCCGGGGTCCGACTACCTGGGCCCGCGCGGGCTCACGGTGACGCCCCTGGACCAGCGCTGACGCACCGGCAGGGCGAACGCGCAATCGGGGCGCGGCGGGCACCCCGCCGCGCCTCGCTTTTTAGGTGCAAGGACCAAGTACCAAGTACCAAGTACCAAGTGCCTGGTGCCTAGTGCCTAGGAACTGCGGAGTCGCACCAGGTACTCGTCACTAGGTACTAGGTACTCGACACTAGGTACCCGTCACTTGGTACCAGGTACTCGACACTAGGTACCCGTCACTTATCGGCTAACCGGCGCTCCGGCGCTCGGCATAACACCATCCCTTACCGGGTTTTCCAACCATGAGCGACTGGCGGCCCAGCGCCCCGACGGACGGCGCGCGCATCACGATCCGCGACGGCGTGCTGAACGTTCCCGAGAACCCCGTCCTCCCCTTTATCGAGGGCGACGGCACCGGTCCCGACATCTGGGCGGCCTCGCAGCCCGTCTTCGACGCCGCGGTTGAAAAGGCGTATGGCGGGTCGCGGCGCATCCACTGGATGGAGGTGCTGGCGGGCGAAAAGGCCTTCAACCACACGGGCGACTGGCTTCCCGCCGCCACGCTGGACGCGTTCCGCGAGTACCTGGTGGGCATCAAGGGCCCGCTGACGACGCCGGTGGGCGGCGGCATCCGCTCGCTGAACGTGGCGCTGCGCCAGGAGCTGGACCTGTACGCCTGCGTGCGCCCCGTCCGCTGGTTCGAGGGCGTGCCCTCGCCCGTCAAGCGGCCCGGCGACGTGGACATGACCATCTTCCGCGAGAATACGGAAGACATCTACGCGGGGATCGAGTTCGAGGAGGGGACGGAGGATGCGGCGAAGTTCCGCAGCCTGCTGGAGGAGAACTTCGCCGGACGCTACCGCAAGGTGCGCTTTCCGGAGACGTCGGGCTTCGGCATCAAGCCGGTCTCGCGCGAGGGGACGGAGCGGCTGGTGCGCGCGGCCATCCAGCACGCCCTGCGGCACGGGCGCAAGGCGGTTACGCTGGTGCACAAGGGGAACATCATGAAGTTCACCGAGGGCGCCTTCAAGAACTGGGGATACGAGCTGGCGCAGCGCGAGTTCGGCGCGGTGGACTACGAGGGCGGGCCGTGGCAGGTGATCGACAACGACGGCAAGCAGGTGATCATCAACGACGTGATCGCCGACGCCTTCCTGCAGCAGATCCTCACCCGGCCCAAGGAGTACGACGTCATCGCCACGCTCAACCTGAACGGCGACTACGTGAGCGACGCGCTGGCGGCGCAGGTGGGCGGCATCGGCATCGCGCCGGGGGCCAACATCAACTACGTGACGGGCCACGCCATCTTCGAGGCCACGCACGGCACGGCGCCCAAATACGCCGGCAAGGACCAGGTGAACCCCGGCTCCGTGATCCTGAGCGGCGAGATGATGCTGCGCTACATGGGGTGGGGCGAGGCGGCGGACCTCATCATCCGCGGGCTGGAAGGCGCCATCGGCAAGAAGACGGTGACGTACGACTTCGAGCGGCTGATGGAGGGCGCGACCAAGGTCTCGTGCTCCGAGTTCGGGCGAAAGATCATCGAGAACATGGGATGAACGGCAGTACCGAGTACCTAGTGCCGAGCGGACTAGGTACTCGGCACCTGGTACTCGGCACTAGGCACTTCTTTTCTACTGAAAGCCTGATCGTACGATGAAAATCTCCGTTTCCGCGGCCGGCTCCTCCGTTTCCACGCCCCTGCTCGTCGTCCCGGTGGTGGACGGGGACGAGCAGGACGCCGCGTTCCGCACGCTGGACGAGGCGGTCGGCGGGCACCTGTCCACGCTTCTGGCGCGCGGCGACGTGAAGCGCGCTTTCGGCGAGACCACGCTCGTCTTTCCCAGCGGCGACGCGGCGGGGGCGGAGCGCGTGCTGCTGGTGAGCCTGGCGAAGGGCGCGGAGGTGACGGGCGAGCGCCTGCGCCGCGCGGCCGGGAGCGCCGCCAAGCAGGCCGCCACCTCGCGCGTGACGTCGCTGGCGTTCGCGCTGCCGGCCTCGGCGCTGCCGGTGGGTGAGGCCGCGCGGGCGGTGGCCGAGGGGCTGGTGCTGGGCGCATACGACTTCCGCGACCTCAAGACCCAGGCGGCCGACAAGCCCGCGCCCGTCGCGCTCGAGGAGGCGACGATCGTCCTTCCCGCGGACGCGGACCAGGGCGCGGCTGCGGAGGGTGCGCGGGTGGGCGAGGTGATCGCCCGGGCGGAGAACCTGGCCCGGCAGCTGGGGAACCTCCCCGGCAACATCGCCACGCCGACGTACCTGGGCGAGACGGCGGAGCGCCTGGGGCGCGAGCGCGGGCTGAAGGTGACGGTGCTGGGGCCGGAGGAGCTGCGCGCGGAGGGGCTCAACGCGCTGCTTGCCGTGGCACAGGGGTCGGAGCAGGAGCCGCGGCTGATCATCATGGAGCACCGCGGCGGCCCGTCGGACCAGAAGCCGCTGGTGATCGTGGGGAAGGGGCTCACGTTCGACGCGGGCGGCATCTCCATCAAGCCCGCGGCGGGGATGGAGGACATGAAGTTCGACATGTGCGGCGGCGCGGGGACCATCGCGGCCATGCAGGCCATCGCCGAGCTGGGGCTGCCCATCAACGTCATCGGCGTCGTTCCCAGCAGCGAGAACCTGCTGGGCGGGGGGGCGATGAAGCCGGGCGACATCTTCCACGCGCACGGCGGCAAGACCATCGAGATCGTCAACACCGACGCGGAGGGGCGGCTGATCCTGGTGGACGCCATCTCGTACGCGAAGCGGTTCGATCCCGCGGCCATGCTGGACGCGGCGACGCTGACGGGCGCCTGCGTGATCGCCCTGGGCCACACGGCCACGGGGGTGATGGGGAACGACGAGGGGCTGGTGCAGGAGGTGATCCGCGCGGGCGAGGCGACGGGCGAGCGCTGCTGGCAGCTGCCCATGTTCGACGAGTACCGCGAGCTGATCAAGAGCGATTACGCCGACATCAAGAACAGCGGCGGGCGCGCGGCGGGGACCATCACCGCCGGCTGGTTCCTGCGCGAGTTTGTGGGCGACTGGCCGTGGGTGCACCTTGACGTGGCGGGGACGGCGTACGGCGAGGGGAAGCTCTCGTACCTCACCAAGGGCTCCACCGGCGTGCCGACCCGCATCTTCGTGCAGTGGGTGATGGACCGCGTGGCGGCCGCCGGGGGTACGCCCGCCGCGTGACCCGTTTCCGCCCGATCCGCCGCCTTTTCCCGGCGCTCTTCGCCGGGCTTTCCGCCGCCGCGCTGCTGCCGGCGGCGGACGCGCGCGCGCAGGATACCATCCCCGCCGTGCGGCAGGATTCCGCGCAGATCGCCATCCCCGGCGAGGCGGTGCGCGGCGACACCATTCCCGACACCGCCAAGCCGGACTCCGTCCCCGCCGACAGCACCCTCCCCGCGCCGAACTTTCCCGAGTATCCCAAGCCGCGGCAGAACGGGTTCGGCGCGGCCAGCTGGGTGTTCGGGCCGGCGGAGCTCTCGCGCTTTCACGGGCTTACGCTGCTGGACCTGCTGGACCGCATCCCCGGCCTGGTCATCACCCGCGAGGGCGGAGTGGGGCGCGCGGCGGGGATCGCGGCGTTCTCCAGCGGCGGCGGACGCTTCCGGGTGTTTCTTGACGGCTGGGAGCTGCGCCCGCTGAACGCCAGCGTGCTGGACCTGCAGCAGGTGCCGCTGGTGGACATCACCGAGGTGCGGGTGACGCGCGGGCTGACCGAGACGCGGGTGGACCTGGAGACGCTGCGGCTCACGGACCGCCGCCCCTTCGCGCAGATCGAGGGGGGCGAGGGCGACTTTGCCACGCGGCTGCTGCGCGGGATCTTCGCGCGGCCGCTGGGCAAGCGCTGGCTGGTGCAGGCGGGGGTGGACCTGGTGGAAACGGCCGGCTTTCGCCGCGCGGCGGACTTCAGCGAGAACACGGCGATGGCGCGGCTGAGCTACGCCTTTGCGCCGGACCGCGCGCTGGAGTTGGAGTACCGCAGCACGGGGATCGACACGGAACGGCGGGTGGAGGGGCTGGCCACGCAGCCGCCGACGGAGAGCTACGACCGCGGCGAGTTCTTTCTGCGCGGCCGCGGCCGCTTCTTCGGCCGCCCCGGCGTCTGCGCGGACACCACCGCGGCGGCGTCCGCGGCCGGGGGACGGGTGGCGGCCCCGGGCGACTCCGCGCGGACGCGCGACTCCACGGCCGCCGCGCCGCCGTGCGCGCGGACGGGGGGGCTGTGGCTGGACGGCGCGGTGGGCCGCAGCTGGCTGGACCCGCTCTCCGGCGACTCGGTTACGCTGCAGCGCGAGTCGGTGCAGGCCATGCTGCGCGCCACGGTGGACATTCGCCTGGGCACGCTGACGGGCGCGGCGCGCTTTCACCGCGTGGACGAGGAAGGCTTCTCGGCCAACGCCACGGAGCTTTCCGCGCGGGCGGAGCTTACGCCGCGGCCCTGGATCGCCGCGTGGGGCGAGGCGCGCGCCGTCTCGCACGGCGGGGTGACGGGGGTGGAGCTGGAGGCGTCGGGGCGCGCGGGGCCATTCGGCGGGTTCACCCTCTTCGGCTCGGTGGGCGGGGGGAACCGCGCGCTGCGCTTTCGGCGCGACTCCACGGTCGTGGTGCGGACGTTCGCGGGGGAGGTGAGGCCCGACGTGCCCGAGCAGGACACGCTGCCCGTGGTGCTATTCCGCGAGGCGGAGTCGGTCGCCGGCGGGTTTCGCGCGGGGGCGGAGTGGACGCGGGGGAGCATCCGGGCGGGCGCGGCGTTCGTGGCGCACGACCTGGACGTGGTGTCGCCCTTCGGCTTCTGGTTCGAGCGGGGGCTGGAGCCCAGGAGCGGCGGGACGGTGGGGGCGGTGGAGGCGTACGTCGACGCGCCGGTCCTGTGGCCGCAGCTGCGGTTCCAGGCGTCGTACACCGACTTCCTGACGGACCCGGAGCGGCCGTACCTGCCGCAGCGGTTCGGGCGGGCGGCGCTGGAGTACCACGGCCTGTTCTTCAACGGCAACTTCGAGCCGACCTTTCGCAGCGAGGTGCTGGCGGGCGGCAAGTCGCTGACGATCAACCCCGAAACAGGGGTGTTCGACACGCTGACGGAGCCGTACGCCACCTTCAACTTCTACGTGCAGCTGCGGGTGCTTGACGTGCGGGCGTTCTGGCGGATGGAGAACGCCTTCAACCGCGACCGCGCGTTCGACGTGCCCAACCTGTTCCTGCCCGGCGTGCGGACGATGTTCGGCGTGCGGTGGTTCTTCAGGGATTGATCGGGACGGTTTCCGCGAAGGCGCCACGGGTTGAAATCCGCGGCTGGAAAGGCCATAAGCCCCATCTCGGCTCGTTGCACTCGCCGAACGGGGCTTCACCTTCTCGTGAGGCCGCGTCCGAGGCATGCCGGTCAGGTCGCCAGTGGGACATCGTCGCCGGTAATACCAAATCCTCCAGTTCGGTGTGCCGGTCGGCAAGGATTCAACGCAGAGAGCGCAGAGTTCAAACGAGAGAGCGCAGAGGATACCCTTCGTCAGTTCCTCTGCGCTCTCTCGTTTCTTCTCTGCGCTCTCTGCGTTCCATTCTCATCGCAGACTGCACACGGAATCCGTAGAAACGGTATACCAGAGAGGCCGGACCGCCACGAGGGCGGCCCGGCCTTTTGCGTCACCGGGCGGTCAGATGGGGATCAGCGGCGATCCCCGTCCGGCCGCATCATCCGCTCAACAGTATTGCGGATACGCGGTGGGGCAGGCCTCCGGGCTGTACGTGGGCTGGCAGTCGTACGTGCAGAGGCCCGTGTTGCACGCGTCGTACGCCGAGCCGCACTGCTGGCCGTGCTGCGTGTTCTGCTGGTGGGCGGCCACGGTGCCCCGCTCGGTACTCGCCGCCGAGGTCGTGAAGCTCTGCACCGCGAGGCTCTCCACCGCCAGCTTGATCTTCTGCATGGTCTTTCTCTTCCCTGGTTCGCGACAGGCGCCGGCCCTCCGGCACCCGTGTCCGGCGAGGAGTGCCTACTCCTTTCCGAACAGGAAACGGGACCCCCTCGCAAGTCCGAAGCCGGAGTCTCCTTGCGAAACCGGTCACTTCGTTGCGTTCGTAACCCGTTCGTGGCACAGATGTTGGCTGATCACGCCGCAAGAAAAACTTCGGAATCACAACCTGTTTGCGGGATCGTGGCGGAGGTGCATCAGCCACGCGTCGCAGGCAGGGGTGGCGAACGCGGGCGACCCCGGCCGGAGATCCGGCCGGGGTCGCGGAGGCCAGCGGCGCCTGCTTCAGCAGGGCAGGCCGGTGCAGTTGTAGGTGCAGAAGTACGTGCAGCGGAACTGCTGCGTGTTGGCGACGGCGTGCGCATCGACGGTGCCCTCGCCACGGGGCGCCGGCTCCGATTCCGGACGGAACGACTCCACGGCCAGCGCATCGACGTTCAGCGTGAGCTTGTGCATGGCAGCCCTCCTGGTCGGCGTTTCCGGCTCCCGCCGATGCCGCTCAGGCGCCGGCGGACATCACCCTTCGCGTCAGAACGTAGGCGAGGAGAAGCACCCGCGCCAGAAGTCCGTCGCGTGAGGGATGCGCGCCCGGAGGGCCGAGAACACGGCGCGCATGCACGAGCGTGTCGGAACCGTCGAGATGCCGGTGCGCGCCGGGGGCTCGGCGCAGTTGGCAACAGTTGTATCGTTGCCTACTGCGCGCGCAGCCCGGCCCCCGCTTGCGGGGGACACGCCCAAACCCCGCAGTCGCCGTCCATCCAATCCGTCCATAAACAGGTCCAGGCGATTGACGCTCACCCTCAACTCCGATAACTTCACCGGTTCCCGTACGGAGGTGCGATGATCCGGAGCATGACGGGGTTCGGGGAGGCGGAGCGGGAGACGGAGGCGGGCACCATCCGCGTCGAGATCCGGACCGTAAACCACCGACACCTCAGTGTAAACTTTCGCACTCCCGCTTCGCTGGCGAAGTGGGAGCCGCAGATGCGCGACTGGCTGCGCGCCCACCTTGCGCGCGGCCACGCCAACGTGGCCGTGCGCCTGGAGCCCGCGGCCGGCACGTCCGCCGCGGCCATCGGCCTCAAGCTGGACGAAGAGCGCGTGCGGGCGTACCTGGTGCTGTTCAACGACCTGCGCGAGCGCTTCGGCGTGGGCGGCGAGCCGGACCTGGCGCAGCTGCTGCGCTTCAGCGACGTGATCGTCCGCGACGACGAGGGGATCCGCATCGAGGTGCCGGTAGAGGACCTGCAGGCCGTGGTCGAGGACGCGGCGCGGGCGACCTCTTCCATGCGCGAGGATGAGGGGCGGCGGCTGCAGGCGGATCTGGAGGGGCGCATCGCGGCGATCGACGCGGCGCTGAACGCCATCCAGGAGCTGGCGCCGGCGCGGCTGGCGGCGGAGCGCGACCGGCTGCGCGGGGCGGTGGCCGAGCTGGCGGCCGGCGTCGCCGTCAACGAGGACCGGCTGGCGCAGGAGATCGCCTACCTGGCCGAGCGCTGGGACATCAACGAAGAGCTGGTGCGCTTTCGCTCGCACAACGAGCTGTTTCGCGAGCTGATGGCGGCCAACCCCGAGGAGCCGGTGGGCAAGCGCCTGTCGTTCCTCGTACAGGAGATGCACCGCGAGGCCAACACCATCGGCTCCAAAGCGAACCACGCGGCGATCGCGCACCGCGTGGTGGCGATCAAGGAAGAGGTGGAGCGGCTGCGCGAGCAGGTGGAGAACGTGGAGTGACGACGTTTCCCCTGGTCCTGTCGGCGCCCAGCGGGGCGGGCAAGACCACCATCGCGCGCCGGCTGCGCGACCGCCGCGGCGACGTGGTGTTTTCCATCAGCGCGACCACGCGCGAGCCGCGGCCGGGCGAGCGCGACGGGGTGGACTACCACTTCGTCAGCGAGGACGAGTTCCGGCGGATGATCGACGCGGGCGAGCTGATCGAATGGGCGCAGGTGCACGGCGCCTTCTACGGCACGCTGCTCTCTCAGGTGCGCGACGCACAGGCGCGCGAGCAGTTCCTGCTGCTGGACATCGATGTGCAGGGGGCGCGGCAGATCCGCGCGGCGGTGCCGGAGGCGGTGCTCGTCTTCGTGATGCCGCCCTCCGGCGCGGCGCTGGTGGAGCGGCTGGTGGGGCGGGGGAGCGAGGACGACGCCAAGGTGCAGCACCGGCTGCGGAACGCGCTGGCGGAGATCGATACGGCGTCGGAGTTCGACCACGTGGTGGTGAACGACGACCTGGACGCGGCGGTGCAGGACGTGAACGCGGTGCTGGGGGGACGGACGGACACCCTGCGCCCGCATCCGCCGCTGGAGCGGCTGACGGGCGAGGTGCGGGCCGAGATCGAGCGACACCTGGAGTCGTCCGCCTGACGGACGGTTCCGGATCATCCTAGAGAAGGAGCAGTGCGATGCGAGTTGTGACTCCGGGCCAGGCGGCCCGCCACACGGGAAGCAAGTACCTGGGCGTGCTGGTGGCGGCCAAGATGGCGCGCAACCTGAACGAGCTGCGCCGCAACGAGCTGATGGAGGACCCCACCATCAGCGGCGCGAACGAGGAGCCGCGCGAAAAGCTGACGACGACGGCGCTGGAGGAGGTGCGCAACGGCACCGCCAAGTTCCACCTTACGCAGCGCCGCCGTCCCAACGACCTTCCGTAGCACGCACATGCCCGGGACGCGCGCACCGCGGCGCCCCTTCAGCGGGCGCCGGGTGGTCCTGGGCGTCACGGGGGGGATCGCGGCGTACAAGGCGGTGACCGTGGCCCGCGAGCTTACGCTCGCGGGCGCCGCCGTGGACGTGGTCCTGTCCCAGGGCGCGCTGGAGTTCGTGCGCCCCCTCACCTTCGAGGCGCTCACCGGGCGCCCCGCCCACACCTCGCTCTACCCATCCGGCGACCCGCTTCTCCACATCCGCCTGGCGCGGGATGCGGATGCCGTCGTCATTGCCCCCGCGACCGCCAACCTGCTGGCCCGCGCGGCCGCCGGCATGGCCGACGACCTGCTCACGGCCACGCTGCTGGCCACGGAGGCACCCGTCGTCGTCTGCCCGGCGATGAACGACCGGATGTACGCCCACCCCGCCACGCAGTCCAACCTGGCCCGACTGAAGGAGATCGGATACCGCATCGCCGGCCCCGCGGTCGGGCCGCTGGCGTGGGGCGAGGGCGAGGGGCCCGGGCGCATGCTGGAGCCGGAGGAGATCCTGGCCCACGCCGGCCGCGCGCTCGAGGGACGCACGCCGCTCGCCGGACGGCGCGTGGTCGTCACGGCCGGGCCCACGCGCGAGGCGATCGACCCCGTGCGCTACATCGGCAACCGCTCGTCGGGGCGGATGGGGTACGAGATCGCGGCGGCCGCCTGGCGCCGCGGCGCGGACGTCCTGCTCATCTCCGGCCCCTCCCATCTCCCCGTCCCTGTCGGCGTGGAGGTGCGGAAGATCGAATCGGCGGAGGAGATGCGCGCCGCGGTGGCCGACGCGCTTCCTTCTGCCGACGCGCTGGTGATGGCGGCGGCGGTGGCGGACTTTCGCCCGGCGAATTCCGCGGAGGAGAAGATCAAGAAAGAGGCGGGCGTCGTCCCCCAGATCATCCTGGAGCCCACGGCGGACGTGCTGCGCGCCACCCGCGAGGTGCGGCGGGCAGGCTCGGTGATCGTCGGTTTCGCGCTGGAGACGACGGACGCGGTGGAGAACGGCAGGCGGAAACTGGAGGGGAAGGGGCTGGACCTGCTCGTCGTCAACGACGCGACGGAGCCGGGCGCCGGCTTCGAGGTGGAGACCAACCGCGTGGTCCTGCTCCAGTCCGGCCAGCCGGACGAGGCGCTGCCGCTGATGAGCAAGGCCGAGGTGGCGGACCGGATCCTGGACCGCGTGGAGAGCCTGCTGCCGGCGCCGGAGCCCGCCGCGTGAACGATCCCCGCGACCTGCTGCGCAGCTACCTGCGCCAGCGCCAGGAGCTGGGCGAGGAAGAGCTGGTCCTGGACCGCCTCTCCCCCTCCGAGCTGCATGCCCTGCTGTCGGACGCGCCGGCCTCCATCCGCCGAACCCTCGTCCCGGATCGACCCCCCGCTGACCGCGCGCCGTCCATCGACCGCGAGCGCGCCGCCGAACGCACCTCGCAGCCCGTCGAGCCTCCGCCGTCGCCGCCTGGTCGCATGGAGGCCGCGCCGCCCCCGCCATTCCCCGCGGAACCGGAAGTCCACGTCCGCGCGGGCGCGCCGGTGCCCGGAACTACGGATGCGCCGCCGTCTCCCCGCGCCCCTGCTGCGTATGTGAGCGCGGAGGAAATTTCAAGTCTACCGGTGCTCGCCCAGGTTCGCGAGATTGCACTCGGATGTCCGCGGTGTGCGCTGGCGAAGACCCGCAAGCACGTGGTGTTCGGCGAGGGGCGGGAGACGGCGGACGTGATGGTGGTGGGCGAAGCGCCTGGGCAGGAAGAAGATAGAAGCGGGCGCCCCTTCGTGGGCCGCGCGGGCAAGCTCCTGGACCTGCTTCTACTCTCTTCCGGATTTGCCCGCGACGACGTATACATCTGCAACGTGCTCAAGTGCAGGCCGCCGCAGAACCGCAATCCGCAACCCGACGAAGTGGACGCGTGCAGTCCCTATCTGCTGCGCCAGGTAGAGCTGGTGCAGCCGCGGGTCATCCTGGCGTTCGGCACCTTTGCCGCGCAGACGCTGCTGGGCACGGACATCGCCATCGGCAAGCTGCGCGGCAAGACGCATCGATATAGAGGCGTGCCGCTGGTGCCGACGTACCACCCCGCCGCCTGCCTGCGCCATCCGGCCTGGGTGCGCAGCGTGTGGGAAGATCTTCAGCGGGCCCGGGACGTGCTGGACGCGGTCTGACGGTTTCCTGAACCAAACATCCGATCGACACGCAGCTCCGCAGCTCACCCGGCGGGGCGCCTTTGCCGTCTCTTGCAGGTCCGAATTCAGTCGATGGCCACCGTAACGCCGTTCGTCCCCAAGGCCGCGCCCGACCCCTTTGCAGACCGCAGCGCCCCCTACTCCGCCGAGGCGGAGCTGGCGGTGCTGGGCGGCATGCTCATCGACGGCGACGCGCTCACGCGCGCCATCGAGGTGGTCGACGACACCATGTTCTACCGCGAGGGGAACCGCCGCGCCTTTCGGGCGATGCGGCGCATCTTCGAGCGCGGCGACGTCATCGACCCCGTCACGCTGGCGGAGGAGCTGCGCGGCGCGGGCGACCTGGAGGCGGTGGGCGGGCTGCAGTTCATCGCGTCGGTGCTCGACGCGGTGCCCACGGCGGCCAACATCGAGTACCACGCCCGCATCGTCCGCGAAAAGGCGGTGCTGCGCCGGCTGATCGAGGCGTCCACCGTCACCATCCAGGAGACGTACGCGCACCAGGGCGACATCGACGAGCTGCTGGACAAGGCCGAGAGCCGCATCTTCCAGATCGCCCAGACCCACGAGCGCAAGGGATTCGTCTGGATCAAGGAGCTGCTGTGGCCCGCGATGGAGCGCATCGAGCTCCTGTCGCAGAACAGCTCCGCCGTCACCGGCGTGCCGACCGGCTTCTACGACCTGGACGAGATGACGGCCGGGTTCCAGAAGGGCGACCTGATCATCGTCGCCGCGCGTCCTTCCATGGGCAAGTGCCTGTCGCACGACAGCGAGATCGTGCTGGAGGACGGCAGCGTGGTGACGATCGAGGAGATCTACCGCCGCCGCGAGGCCCGGCTGCTCACGCTGGGTGCGGACTGGAAGCTGGGGATCACGGAGCCCAGCGCGTTCGTGGACGATGGAGAGAAGCCGGTTTTCCGCGTCACCACGCGCCTGGGCCGGCAGATCGAGACCACGCTGACGCATCCGTTCCTGACGGTGGATGGATGGAAGCCGCTGGGCGAGGTCTCGGCGGGCGATCACGTCGCCGTCCCGCGCCAGATCCCCGTCTTCGGCACGGGTGAGATGCGCGACTGCGAGGTCAAGCTCCTCGCCTACCTGATCGGAGACGGCGGGCTGACCGGGACCAACCCGCGCTTTACCAACGCCGATCCGCGCGTGCGCGGCGAGTTTTCGGAGGCGGTGGCGGAGTTCGGCGGATTGGCGGTGACGCTGGAGGATTCGCGCGGCACGCGGACGCCGTACCTCACCGTCCGCCGCGATGCGGAGGTCACGCGCGCGGCGCGGGCGGAGTTCGCCGACGTGGTGGCGGAGGCGCTGCCCCGCGCCCGCGGCCAGGGTGTGCGGATGGCGGCGGCGGTCGGCGTCAGCCGGGCTTCGGTGAGCCACTGGATCAACGGGATGGCGGCCCCTGCCCCGGCCTGGCGCGAGGCGCTCGGCGCCGCGCTGGGGATGGAGCTCGCGGCGGATCCGCGCATCGACCGCAACCCGCTGGTGGCGTGGCTGGACGGGCTGGGCGCGTGGGGCAAGGGCGCGGCGGAAAAGACGGTGCCGGCGCCCGTCTTTACCCTGCGCCGCGATGGCGTCGCGCTCTTCCTGAACCGCCTGTTCGCCACGGACGGCTGGGCGACGGTGCTGGCGAGCGGACAGGCGCAGATCGGCTACGCGACGGTGAGCGAGCGGCTGGCGCGGCAGATTCAGCACCTGCTGCTGCGCTTCGGCATCGTCAGCAGCCTGCGCGGGCGGATGGTGAAGTACGGCGGCGCTCGGCGCCCCGCCTGGCAGATCGACGTTACGGATGCGCGATCGCTCCGCACCTTCGCGCGGGAGATCGGCATCTTCGGCAAGGAAGCGGCGGTCGAGCGGGTGGAGCGCTCGATCGAGGAGAAGCACTACCAGACCAACCGCGACCTGATTCCGCGCCAGGTGTGGGACCGTCTTGCGGCGGCCAAGGGCAGCGAGTCGTGGGCCTCGCTCGCGCGCCGGGCGGGGATCCGCGGGTGGACCAACATGCACGTGGGCCGGCGTGCCCTCTCCCGCGACCGCCTGGCCGTGCTCGCCCGCGCGCTTGGCGACGCGGAGCTGGCCGCGCTGGCCGAGAGCGACGTCTACTGGGACGAGGTCGTCTCCATCGAGCCCTTGGGGATGAAGCAGGTCTATGACCTGACGGTGCCCGGCACGCACAACTTCGTGTCCAACGACGTGTGCGTGCACAACACCGCCTTTACGCTCAACATTGCCCAGCACGCGGCCATCGCGGAAAGCAAGTGCGTCGCGTTCTTCTCGCTGGAAATGAGCAAGGACTCGCTCGTCCAGCGTCTGCTTACCTCCGAGGCACGCGTGGACGCGGGCCGCGTGCGGACGGGCCGTCTGCGCGATGACGATTATCCGCGCCTTGCACAGGCGGCGGGGCTACTCAATACGGCGCCCATCTTCATCGACGACACACCGGGTATCTCGGTCCTGGAGATGCGGGCCAAGGCGCGCCGCCTGAAGTCCGACCGCGACGACCTGTCGATGATCATCGTCGACTACCTGCAGCTGATGCAGGGCAAT
>DASTVC010000801.1:0-8004 GCA_035759295.1 Longimicrobium sp.
ACACGCGCCCGTCCGCGGCCAGCAGCGCGGCGCCCACGTGAAAGCGGCTGTAGGGCGCGTACGCGTGGGCGCGGGCCTCGCGCGCGCGGGCCAGCAGGTCGCGCGCGACGGCGGGGTCGATGGATGATGCGGACGAGCTCAAGGCACTCTTCACTTGCGGGTGGATCCGAGGAATACCCGGCAATATACAGCCCGCGGACGCAAACGCACGTAATCGGCTCGAAATACGATGCGATCCCATCGAACTTCGGACGGCGTGGTTCGCGATGGCAGGCCGCCCCCGTCCCCGGCCCTCCCCCACAAACTGCGTGAGGCAGGGAGGTGTGCCGCACCTTGTCGGAGCGGGATCGAAGTCCACCTCCCCCAGGGGTTTTTGGGGGAGGTGCGAGCCTGAGCGAGTAAGGGGGCGCGCAGTCGGGCGCCAGTTCGATGTTCGTCGTAGCTCCATCGAATTCTCCCCTCTCCGTGAGGAACGAATGGGGAGGCCGGGGGAGGCGCACCCCGCGGACGCCGTCCGATGCCAGCCGTCCCGCCTCCACCCCTCCCCACCCGAAGCGCTCCACAGGCCCGCATCCGGGGCCCAGCGAAGCGATACGGAACACCGGGTGACCTGCGCCGGTAGAAGGCGCCCGGCAATGGAGAAGGGGGACGACTCGCGGGTTTCTTGCTCCATGCCGGGTTCGCTGCTACTCTTGTGGCGGCAACACCTTCCGCTGCCTTCCACTCCCGCGGGCAACGGCCCTGTTCCGGGTTCCCCGCCCGGACCCATCTCCCTGAAACGCACTACCCGGAGCACTCCCCATGAAGCTTCCGTTCATCGCACTCGCCGCCGTCGCCGCGGCGCTGCTGTCCACTCCCGCGCACGCACAGCCCTCGGTCGTCACCAGCCAGTTCACCGAAGTCGCATCGGGCCTGGCCGAGCGGGGCTTCGTTCCCGTCGCCGACGTGGTGCGGGGCACGCTGGCCCAGGGCGCCGACACGGAGTTCGAGCTGGAGCTCGAGGGCAACGACTACGTGGTGATGGGCTTCTGCGACGGGGGCTGCACCGACCTGGACCTGGTGCTCACCGACGGCAGCGGCAGTGAGGTGGCCGCCGACCGCGCCGCCGACGACTACCCCGTGCTGACGCTGGAATCCAAGAGCGGCACCTTTGTGCTTTCCGTGCTGATGGCCACCTGCGGAAACAGCGAGTGCCACTACGGCGTGCAGCTGTTCCGCAAGCAGTGACGGCAGCGGCAGTTGGATGACGGAAAGCGCCCGGCGGCCGCCGGGCGCTTTCTGCTTCTACGCGGATTGACAGGGGACGCGGGAAGGATGATCTTTTCGAGCCTTCCGCTACCCTCCACGTAGCAAGCGAAATCCGCAGGCCACCCCGCGCCTTCCGATCATCGGAAGGCGGCAACCCTCAGGAAATACGGATCTCCCATGAAGTTTTCGATGATGGCGCTCGCCGCGGGCGCGGCGCTCCTGTGCGCGGCTCCGGCGCATGCACAGGACCAGTGGATGCAGCAGGTGCACGCGCAGCTGGGCACGGTGGTGCAGGCGCTGAACAAAGAGGGCCTGACGCCCGCCGGCGAGCCGCGTGTAGGCGCGCTGAACGAAGGTGTCAGCGACGAGGTGGAACTGCAGCTGACGGCCGGCAGCTACCTGATCGTGGGCGTGTGCGACACCGACTGCAGCGACATGGACCTGCTGCTGAGCCAGAACGGCACGGAGCTGGCCAGCGACTTCGAGATGGACGACACGCCGGTGCTGGCCGTGCAGGTGCCGGCGGGCGGCACGTTCAGCCTGCGCGTGGACATGGCCACCTGCACCGCCGGCCCCTGCCGCTACGGCGTCGGCGTGTTCACCACGCAGGAGTAACGCACGCCGGCAGATGCGAACGAGGGGGCGACCGGCTGGTGCCGGGCGCCCCCTCTTCGTTCCTGCGGATCCGGTGGATCAGCTCGCGGCGCGCTGGCCCACCGTCTCGCGCCAGCGCAGCAGCCGCGGCGCCATGGAGCGGCCGGCGGGCGCGGGGCGGTACGCGGAAAGCGACACCAGCGACGGGCGCTGGAACGAGCGCCAGCGCCGCATTCCCACCTGGTCGCCCAGGTCGCGCGACAGGGTGTGAAGACGGGTTCGCGCGTGATCCTTCTGCGGCGCGTCGCCCCACGCCAGCGCCACCAGCAGCGCCTCGCGCGCCGCGCCCGCGTCGCCCAGGGCCAGCGCGGCGCCGGCCAGCTCGTGCGCGGCGCGGGCTCGATCGACCGAATCGGTGTAGCGCGCGGCGGCCAGGCACAGGTCGCGCGCGGCGCCCCGCCGGTCGCCCGCCGCGCGGCGCAGGGCGGCGCGCTCCTCCAGCCCCACCGCCGCCGCCTCGGCGTCGCCCGCGCGCAGCGCGCCCCGGATCACGCGGCCCAGCATCCGCACCCCATCGTCCGACACCACCGCCTCGCCCACCGCCGCCAGCCGGGCGATCTGCCCGTCGCCGCCGTCCAGGTCGCGTGCGGCGCAGTAGAGGACCAGGGCGCGCTGCCGGTCGCCCATCTTCCGCGCCAGGCGGGCGGCGTGCAGGGCCGTGGCGCCGCTCCCCTCGTCCAGCGCCAGCGCCAGGGAGATGGATGCATCGGCCTCGGGCAGGCGGCGCGTCTTTTCCAGCTCGCAGGCGTAGGAGACCAGCGCGGCGGAGAGCGGGCCCGCGGCTGCGCCCTCTTCCAGCACGCGCAGGGCGCGAAGAAGGATGCTCTTCTCGGCGCTCTTCTCCAGCCGCTCCACCTCGGCGCGGGCGCGGCGCAGCGTGAACTCGTCGGGCGCGCCGCGCACGGACAGCTCCACGACGCGCAGCACCAGCGCGCCCGCGGCGGCCCGCCGCGCGCGCTCGCCGCGCTCCGTCTCGCTGATGTGCCGCAGCGTGTCCTGCGCCGCCGCGGCCGTCTGCGTCGCCTGCGTCATCCCTGCCCCGAGTTGATTGAGAACGATTCTCAATCAATGTAGCTACAGCGCGCTGGAGTGTCAAACCTTCTGTTTCCCTTTCGTGGCTCGATTGGCTCACAAATCGAAGCGAGGTGCCCTTGTCCTCGAGAAACCTGAGAGAGCCGTACAAACGCAGCCCGATATTCGTCGAAGCGGGATCGAATTCTCCTCTCCCCCTGCAGTTCGGGGGGGAGAGGCCGGGTGAGGGGGGGCGCCCGCGGACGCAGTTCGATGTCGGCCTGAGTGAGTGGCCGCACGCCCGCCCCGCTAAAAACTTGACACACCCGAACGGCCGTTCGATTCTACCGGTTCCCACACACAGCAGTGAGCGGCGCGGCCCCGGCGGCGGCGCTCAGCAAACCGGCGGAAGGAGCGGTTCCCTTTTGATCCCGTCCCCCAGAACGCGCCGCGCGCCCGCACTGGCGCTCGCGCTGGCCCTGTTCGCCGCGGGCGGCGCGCAGGCGCAGCAGCGGCTCACCAGCCCCGAGCAGCAGTTCGGCCACCCCATCGGCGCCGACTACGTGCTCCCCAACTACACGGACCTCACCACGTACTGGCGAAAGCTGGACGCCGAGAGCGACCGCATGACCCTGGTGGACATCGGCCGCACCGAAGAGGGGCGCACGCAGCTGATGGCCATCGTCACCAGCCCCGAGAACCACCGCAACCTGCAGCGCTGGCGCGAGATCAGCCGCACGCTGGCCATGGGGCAGGTCGACAGCGCGACGGCCGCGGGGCTGGCGGCGCAGGGCAAGGCGGTGGTGTGGATCGACGGCGGGCTGCACGCCAGCGAGGTGCTGGGCGCGCAGCAGCTGATGGAGACGCTGTGGCAGCTGGTGAGCCGCGACGACCCCGAGACGCGGCGCATTCTGGACGACGTGGTCATCCTCTTCGTCCACGCCAACCCCGACGGGATGGAGCTGGTCAGCAACTGGTACACGCGCAACCCGGACCGACAGGCGCGGTCGATGGCGTTCCTGCCGCGGCTGTACCAGAAGTACATCGGCCACGACAACAACCGGGACTTCTACGGCTCGACGCAGTCCGAGACGGAGAACATGAACCGGGTGATGTACCGCGAGTGGTTTCCGCAGATCGTCTACAACCACCACCAGACGGGCCCACGGGGACGGTGATGTTCGCGCCGCCCTTCCGCGACCCGTTCAACTACGTGTACGACCCGCTGGTGGTGAGCGGCATCGACATGGTGGGCAGCGCCATGCAGTCGCGCTTTCTGGCCGAGAACAAGCCCGGCGTGACCGTGCGCAAGGGGAGCAACTACTCCACCTGGTGGAATGGCGGCCTGCGCACCACGGCGTACTTTCACAACATGGTGGGCCTGCTTACCGAGACCATCGGCAGCCCCACGCCGTTCGACCTGCCGTTCGTGGCCAACCGGCAGATTCCCAGCGGCGACCTCCCCGCGCCCGTGGCCCCGCAGACCTGGCACTTCCGGCAGTCCATCGACTACTCCGTCACCGCCAACTACGCGGTGCTGGACTACGCGCAGCGCTACCGCACCACGCTGCTGATGAACTTCTGGCGGATGGGGCGCAACTCCATCGAGCGCGGCCGGCGCGACAACTGGACGGTCTATCCGCGCCGGGTCGACAGCGTGCGCGCGGTGATCGCGGCCGAGCGGCAGGGCCAGCGCAGCGAGCAGAACGCGGTGATGTCGCCCGGCGGGCAGTTTGGCGGCGCGGCCAACGCCGAGCAGTCGGCGCGGTACCTGGCGCTGATGCGCCGCCCGGAGTGGCGCGACGCGCGGGCGTACGTCATCCCCTCTGACCAGGCCGACTTTCCCACGGCCACCAAGTTCGTGAACGCGCTGCTGGAGACCGGCATTACCGTTCATCGCACCACGGCGCCGGTGTTCCTGAACGGCAAGACGTACCAGGCGGGCTCGTACGTGGTGCGGACGGACCAGCCGTTCAGGCCGCACGTGCTGGACATGTTCGAGCCGCAGGACCACCCCAACGACTTTCTGTACGAGGGCGGCCCGCCCATTCCGCCGTACGACAACGCGGGGTGGACGCTGGCGTACCAGATGGGCGTGCAGTTCGACCGGATGCTGGAGCCCTTCCAGGCGCCGATGGAGGTGGTCGACGCGTGGAACCTGCCCGCGCCGGAAGGACACATCAGCACGCCACGGTGGGCGGAGGAGGGCTACGTCCTGTCCCCGCGCCAGAACGACGCCTTTACCGCGGTCAACCGGCTGCTCGCGGCGGGCGTTCCGGTCCATCGCCTGACCCGTGCAGGCGATCGCGGGGAAGAGGCGGGCGACTTCTGGGTCAAGGCGAACGGGAGGGAATCGTTCCAGCTGCTGAACGGGCTGGCGGATTCGCTCGGCCTGCGGGTCGAGGCCTCCCGCCGCCTTCCGCGCGGCGCCGTGCCGCTGCGCCCGGTGCGCATCGGGCTGGTGGACCGCTACGGCGGCATCATGCCCAGTGGCTGGACGCGGTGGATCTTCGAGCAGTTCGGCTTTCCGTACACGGTCGTCTTTCCGCCGGAGCTGGACGCGGGGAACCTGAACGCGAAGTACGACGTGCTGGTGTTCGTGGACGGCGCGATTCCGGAGCGCGACCCGCGCGGCGGGAGCATGGCCTTTCTCCCCAGCCCGGAATCCATCCCCGAGGAGTACCGCGCCCAGCTGGGCAACGTGACCATCGAGCGCACGGTTCCGAAGCTTCGCGAGTTCATGGAGAACGGCGGGACGGTTCTCACCATCGGCGGATCCACGATCCTGGCCCACCACCTGGGGCTGCCCATCGAGGACCACCTGGTAGAGGCGGGGCCGGACGGCCAGCCGCGCCACCTGCCGCGCGAAAAGTACTTCATCCCCGGCTCGCTGCTGCGCGTTTCGGTGGATAACGACGCCCCTGTCGCGTGGGGGATGCCCGAGCAGGCGGACGTGATGTTCGACGACTCGCCCGTCTTCCGGCTGGGCGAGGGCGCCGAGGCGGCGGGGATCCGGCGCATCGCCTGGTTCGACACGCCTGCGCCGCTGCGCAGCGGCTGGGCGTGGGGGCAGGAGCACCTGAACGGCGGCGCGGCCATCGTTTCGGCGCCGGTGGGGCGCGGCACGCTGTACCTGTTCGGCCCGGAGATCGCCTTCCGCGCCCAGCCCCACGGCACCTTCCGCCTTCTCTTCAACGGCATCTACGACTCCGTCGTCCACGACGCGCAGCGCCGGTAGGTAGCGGCGGAGGGGACGACGACAAGCGGGGCACGCGGCATCCAGCCGCGTGCCCCGCTCGCTTTTTCGAATGCCGGATTTATGCCCCTCTGCTCACCTGTGTCCCATCAGTACCGCTATGGGCCCTGTGGAGGGGGATTCACGAGTGGATCCAGCGCCGCATGCCCCTCTGTTGAGTGCTCAAGCTGAATTCAGACAAGCAATTGGCGCTGGACGTCGCCTGTCGGGAAGTGGGCCCGCGAGCTGGCGTGTTCCGATTGTAAGGTTTTTCGGCTGCGGACCTATACTGCGGGCAACCCCAGCCCGGAGCGACCGATGAGGATGACGACCGTCGAGGTTCATGAAGCCGAAGCGCATATCGAAATACTGATCGATACCGTCCTGTACGGTGGAGAAGTCGTGTTGACGCATCTCGGAGAGCCGGTGGCGAGCGTCCATCTGCGCCACAGGTCGCCGGAAGCGCCGCAGGAACTGCTCAGGTCCACCGTGGTGGACGTCCTGGACGAGACCCTGAATCAGCTTCGCGAGCACTTTGCTCCTCCCGCGTGGCTCCTGAACTGACGTGCCGCTCACGATCCACGCACATGAAGGGAAGAATCGATTTGTGCCTATTCCACCGCTTGCGTAAAGGAGCGAGTGATGATGTTTCTGCATGTAGATCAGGTGCACCCGCTACACGGATACACGCTCCGACTGCAGTTCAACGACGGCACGACCAAGGATGTAGACCTATCCGGCGAGCTTCAGGGTGAAGTTTTTGAACCGTTGAAGGATACCGATCTCTTTCGATGCGTGGCGGTGAACCCCGAGACCGGGACGATCGAGTGGCCGAATGGCGCGGACTTCGCCCCTGAATTTCTACATGAAATCGGCCGCCCGGTGCATCAGGTAGCGTAACGCGACACCGCCGCGATCTTCTCGAACGCTCTCGACGCGTGGCTCAGCCGCACGCCACTTTCCGGCTTCTCTTCAACGGGCCTGTACGACTACGTGACGGACGACGTGCAGGCACGACGGTAAAAACCAGTCCGGCAGCATGGACAGGAGCGGGGCACGCGGCATCCAGCCGCGTGCCCCGCTTCGCTTTTTCGTGTGCCGGATTTATGCCCCTGTGCTCACCTGTGTCCCACCAGTACCGCGATCGACTCTGAGGATGGGGATTCACGAGTGGATCCAGCGCCGCAGCCCGCGCTCGTCCGCGCGCAACTCCTTGGGATGCATGTAGTTGATGGAGGGCGGCGCATGTCGGGAAGTGGGCCCGCGATCTGACGGATTCCGGTTACACAGCCTGGCCATGGTGAGTGTATCGTTGGTGCGACCCTAACCTGGAGGCGCACATGGCAGTGATCATGGTGGACGTACCCGAGGCGGCGAACCGCCTGGACGAGATGCTGGATGCGGTGCTGGCCGGCGAGCAGGTCGTCGTAACCCGCGACGATGAGCCGGTGGGAATGCTGGTTTCGTTCGACGGCCCCGGCCGGACCGCGCGCGCGGCAGGCCCGTCCGGCGCCCGGGGCGGCCTCGGAGAATCGCCGGACGGAGGCGAGGCGCCGGCCGGGTTCGACCGTGAGGTCATCATCGTCCGACGACAGGTCCGCATCGTCGCCTGCATGCTCTGACCGCGGCCGGGGGAAAACCCGCGGCCGCAAACCGCCCGGCGCGGGATCCTCCCGCGCCGGGCGTCGTTTGTACGCTCGAACTCGAATCAGCGGGTGATGCAGGTGAACTTCCGCCAAGCTCAAGCACTTGGCGGAAAGGGACCCGCACGATGGCTGATAATAAGTACAGATTGTCCGGATTCTGCATTATATTCCGTTGCAGCGACCTACTGGGAGGAACGATGGCGACCAAAG
>DASTVC010000802.1:0-3333 GCA_035759295.1 Longimicrobium sp.
TCAAGAAGAGCCCCGCGGAGTTCCTGCTGCAGCGCGTGTCGCTGTTCCGGCTGTTCTACCAGCCCGGCAACATGGACGTGGTGGAGGAAGAGCCCGCCCGCGCCGTGCTGCGCCTGGTGGGCTTCGACCCCATGGAGCGCACCTTCTGCCGCCGCCAGACGGGCGGCCTGCTGCGCTCCATCGAGCTGGCCGGCGGCGCCGAGCCCTCCGTGCGCCACGTGCGCTGCTCGCTGGAGGGCGACGCCTTCTGCGAGTGGGAGCTGCGCTGGACGCTCCCCTCGGATGCCTCCGCGGCGACGTAAAGTCAGGAAGTCAAAAGCGTAAGGGTACATAGGAACAGAGAAAAGCCAGAGGAACAGAGGAAGATCGGATTCGACCTCTGTATCTCTGGCTTTTGTCTGTCGCTCTGTCTCCCGCCGTTGCCGATCAGCTTACCGGCACCAGCACCCGCGGCCATCGCAGAACCCGATCAACCCCACCTGCGCACACTTCCGCGTGCAGGCGTCCTGCTGGCAGCCGGCCACCACCCGCGTGGCCGCCGGCGCCGCGACCGCCTGCGCCGCGCCGAAGCCCATCGCCGCGGCGAACGCCGCCGCCAGCAGCCCGCGCGTCATGTTCCGCTTCATGGCATCGCTCCCATCGAAAAGGTGTGGATACCCTGCCCCCGCCCCGTGTCTGGCGAGGGATCGCACCGCAGAATAATCATCGCACACCGCGGCGGGAAGTGCGGCCCGAAGGCTCCATCACCCCATCTCTCCTCGCCGAACTCGCCCGGCGCGCAGGCCCTTCCCACGCGAGCAGGTGAAGCCCCGTCCGGCGAGTGTAACGAGCAGGACGGGGCTTATCGCTTTCCCAGCAGCAGGTTCACCCGCTCATCCCCGCTCATCCCCGCTTATCCCCGCTCATCATCCCCGCTCATCCCGTTCCGTGGCGGCCCTCATCCGCGCCCGATCCACCTAACCTCCATCCCCCGAAAAACATAGCCGTTACCTGCCGCTGAGGCTGGTACACTTCCTGCCTCCCCTGCAGCCCCGCCGAGCATCCGAAGCCCGCTCGGCGCGAACACGAAATCTTCAGGGTGCACAATGCTGTACACTGGCAGCGACCAGGCCCGGCGCATGGGCGATCCGCCTTGCGGGACGGACGACGACCGGCGCCGGTTCGCGCGGCGCATCGACTGCGATTCTTTTCCACGCACGCGGACGGGCGACGCGCCGGCCCGCGGCGGGGCCATCCGGGAAAGCGACGCCTGGGAGCGCTCGCGCCGCGGCTACGGCCGCTGATCCACCTCACCCGGCCTTTCTCGCCACCCTTCTCCTGACATATGTCCACGGTCCTGGGCGACCCTCTGGCGCGCGGCGTACGATTCGACCCCGATGACCTGCGGGTGGCCCGGCTGCGCGCGGTGCGCGGGCCCAACTTCTGGCGCCTGGCCCCGGTCATCGCCTGCGACCTTACGCTGGGCTCGCTGGAAGACGTTCCCAGCACCGACATCCCCGGCTTCAACGAGCGGCTGATGACGCTGCTCCCCACCCTGCGCGAGCACCCGTGCTCCCGCGGCGCCGAGGGCGGCTTTCTGGAGCGGCTGGAAGAGGGGACGCACCTGCCGCACATCCTGGAGCACGTCTCGCTGGAGCTGCAGACGCTGGCGGGAACCGACGTCTCCTTCGGCCGCGTCGTGGAATCCGGCGACCCGGGCGTGTGGTGGCTGATCGTGGCGTACGAGGAGGAGGAGGTCGGGCTGCAGGCCGTGCGCGAGGCCGTTCGGCTGGTCCGCGCCTGCATCAGCGGCGAGGAGTTCGACGTGCAGTACGCCGTCGAAGACCTGCACGACCTGCTGGAGTCCGTGCGCCTGGGCCCGTCTACCGCGGCGATCGTGGAAGAGGCGCAGCGGCGAGGAATCCCCGTGCGCCGGCTGAACAACTACTCGCTGGTGCAGCTGGGGCTGGGCAAGAACCTGCGCCGCGTGCAGGCCGCGATGAGCGACTACACCAGCGCCATCGGGGTGGAGATCGCGCAGGACAAGGACGACACCCGCCGCGTGCTGGGCGCCATCGGTCTTCCCGTGCCCGAGGGGGTGACGGCGTCGTCGGCCGAGGCGGCGGTGGACGCGGCGAACGAGATCGGCTGGCCGGTGCTCATCAAGCCGCTGGATGCCAGCCACGGCCGCGGCATCAGCGGCGAGCTGCGCGAGGACGACGCCGTCCGCCGCGCCTACGCCGTCGCCAGCGAGTGGGGGCGGCGGGTGATCGTGGAGCAGTTCGTCACGGGCCGCGACTACCGCGTGCTGGTGGTCGATGGGCGGGTGGCGGCGGTGGCGGAGCGGGTGCCTGCGCACGTGGTCGGCGACGGGACGCACACCATCCGCCAGCTGATCGCATCCGCCAACCAGGATCCGCGGCGCGGCAAGGGCCACTCGCGCACCCTCACCCGCCTGCCGGACGACGAAGCGACGTCCGCCTTCCTCGCGACCCGCGGCCTCACCTGCGACAGCGTCCCCGCGGCGGGCGAGCAGGTCTTTCTGCGCGCCACGGCGAACCTGTCCACGGGCGGCACCTCCATCGACCGCACGGACGAGATCCACCCCGACAACGTGACGGCGTGCGAGATGGCGGCCGGCGTCGTGGGGCTCGACATCGCGGGCATCGACGTGCTTTCGCCCGACATCACCGTTCCCTTCCGCGAGAACGGGGCGGTGATCATCGAGGTGAACGCCGCGCCCGGGCTGCGGATGCACACGCATCCCACCGAAGGCACCCCGCGCTACGTGGGCGCGCCCATCATCGAGATGCTGTATCCACCGGGGCAGCCGTACACCATTCCCGTCATCGCCATCACCGGCACCAACGGCAAGACGACGACGACGCGGCTGACGGCGCACCTCTTCCGCCAGACGGGGAAGACGGTGGGATTCACGACGACGGACGGCGTCTATCTCCAGAATCGGATGGTGATGGAGGGCGACATGACCGGCCCGTTCTCCGCGAACATCATCCTCTCGAATCCCACCGTCGACGTCGCCGTGCTGGAGACGGCGCGCGGCGGCATCATCCGCGCCGGCCTGGGCTTCGACGAGTGCGACGTGGGCGTGGTGCTGAACGTCTCCGCCGACCACCTGGGACTGCGGGGGATCAACACGCTCGACCAGCTGGCGGAGGTGAAGTCCGTGGTCCCCGCCGTCGTGAAGCGCGAAGGCCACGCGGTGCTGAACGCCGACGACCCGCGCGTCTACGCCATGCGCGACCGCAGCGGCGGCGACATCGTCCTCTTCTCCACCATGGCGGATGGCGAGAACGCGCTGTTCGACGACCACATCGAGCGTGGCGGGATCGG
>DASTVC010000803.1:0-19673 GCA_035759295.1 Longimicrobium sp.
GTCGCACCTCCCTCCCCCGCGCGGTTTGCGGGGGAGGGCCGGGGAGGGGGGCGGCCCACCATCCCGATCCACCCTTTCCCCATCACCTGAGTGCCAGCCCCACGCCGAAGCGGCCCGGGCACGCATCGCGCACCCGGGCCGCTTTTCATCCACCGAAAGACGTGCCGACTACTGAATCGACTTCAGCTGCACGACGATGGGCTGGCCGACCAGCTCCTGCTTGACGACGATGTGCGGACCCTCGGCGCGCAGCCAGAGCGTCATCGCCGACGAGCCGCCGGTGGACGACACGCGGTACGCCTGGAAGGTGCCGGCCGGGACGGTCACGCTCTCGACCGCGCCGACGGTGTAGGTGACGGGGCCCGCGGCGCCGGTGCTGGTGTTGAAGACGGGGATCACGATCGTCTTGCCCTCCGCCAGGTCGGCGGTGGAGAGCATGGCGTCCTCCATCTGGCTCCACGCGGCGCCGGCGATGGCCTCCGCGTCGAACGTCTTGCTGCCGCCGGCCTGCGGAGGCATCTGCGCGGTGCCGGTAAAGCGGCCGTTCTCCACCCGCACCTCCGCGCGGCCCTCGAAGGCGCCGGCGTACGTCTCCACGTAGGTGCGCGGCTCCCACGCCGGGCCCCAGACCGAGGTGATGGTCTGCTGCACGGGGCCAAAGCTGCCGTCCATCGCGTGCTTCCAGCCGTCGCCCTCGCGCGCCAGGGTGTTGGTCAGGCGGCCGATGGGGTTGCCCTGGGCCGCGATCTCGTACTCCGCCGTGTACGGCCGCAGGCGCGAGGCGTCGAAGCTCTCGCCCGAGGCGCGCACCTGCAGGGCGGCGCGGTCCATCGGACGCCCGTCGGCATCCATCAGGTCCACGGGGGCGATGCGCTCCAGCCCCTCCAGCACGCGCCCCGCGTCGCCCACGACGGTGACCACCAGGCTTTCGGGATGCAGATAGCGGCCGGCCACGCGGCGCACGTCATCCACCGAAACGGCGGAGATGCGCTCGCGGCGCTGCAGCAGGTCCTCGATGGGCAGCCCCTTGAGCCGGGTGAGCGCCACCTGCGACGCCACCTCCTCCGCCGTCTGGATGCCGATGGGGAAGGAGCCGATCAGGTAACCCTTGGCCGCCTCCAGCTCCTGCGCCGACACAGGCTCCGTGACGATGCGCCGGATCTGCGTGAGCATCTCGGCCACGGCGCTGTCGGTGACCTCGCTGCGCACCTCCATCCCCGCCATGAACCGGCCGATATCCCGCGGGCGGTCCACGTCGGAGAAGGCGCCGTACGTCCACCCCTTCTGCTCGCGGAGGATGTTGAACAGGCGCGAGTCGGTGCCGCCGCCCAGGATCTTGTTCAGCACCAGGAGGGCGGGATAGTCGGCGTCCGCGGCGCGGATGGTGTTGCGGCCGGCGCGCACGCTGCTCTGCACGGCGCCGGGACGGTGCACCAGCAGGATGCGCGTGGGCGCCGGCGCGGGGATGCCGGTGTACGCCGGGCGCGGCGCCTCCCCGCCCCGCCACCCGCCAAAGCGGCTCTGCGCCATCTCCATCACCTGCGCGCCGTCCACGTCGCCGGCGACGACGAGCATGGCGTTGCCGGGGGTGAAGTGGGCGCGGTGGAAGGCGACCATGGCGTCGCGGTCCAGCGCGCCCAGCGTCTCGGCGGTGCGGTAGCGGCCGTAGGGATGCTGCCCGTACAGCCGCTCGCCGAAGCGGCGGTTGGCCAGGTAGCCCGGGTCCGCCATC
Source organism: Longimicrobium sp. (assembly GCA_035759295.1). Taxonomy (GTDB): domain Bacteria; phylum Gemmatimonadota; class Gemmatimonadetes; order Longimicrobiales; family Longimicrobiaceae; genus Longimicrobium. Next base: position 1,733 of record DASTVC010000803.1, read on the forward strand.
CACTGCTGCAGCTGCGACAGGGCGCGGTCGCGCGCGGCGGTCACCTCGTCCTGCGGAAACGAGGGGTTGAGCGCAACGTCGGCCACCAGCTCCATGGCCAGCGGCAGGTGCTCGGCCAGCACGGAGGCGTACACCGTGGTGTAGTCCTCCGCGCTCCCCGCGCCGATGCTGCCCCCGGTGCGCTCGATGGCGCCGGAGATCTCGGCGCCGGTGCGCGTGGCCGTGCCCTTGGGAAGGAGCTCGGAGAACACCCCGGCAAGCCCCACCCGCTCCGCCGGCACGGCGGACGAGCCGGAGCCGACCAGCAGGTTCACGCTGGCCACGGGGTGCGCGTGGTTCTCCACCACGATCAGCCGCAGCCCGTTGGGGAGCGTGGTCTCGCGGAACGCGGGGAACTGCAGGGGCCGCGAGGGGAGCGGCGCCGGCGGGTCCTGGCGCTGCGCGGCGGCAGGGGCGGCAGCGCCCAGAAGGGCCAGCGCAAGGGCGGCGCGGCGCGTCGTCATCGTCTTGATCGTCATGGCGCTCACTCCTGCGCGGCGGCTGCGGGGACCACGTTGACCACCGCGCGGTTGCGGACGTTGAGCCAGCGCTCGGCGGCGCGGCGCACGTCGTCCGCGGAGACGGACAGGTAGCGGGCCAGCTTGGTGTCCACGGCCTGCGGACCGCCATGGAAGTGCACGGCGTGCTGCAGCGCCTCGGCGGTGCCGTGCGGCGTCTGCCGCTCGAAGATCACCTGCGCGCGGCGCTGGTTCTTGGCCTTCTCCAGCTCCTCGGCCGTCACGCCGTCGCGCGCCACCTTCGCGATCTCTTCGTCGAACAGCTGCAGCAGCCGCTCGTTCGTCGTTCCCTGCGCGGCGGTGAGCCAGAAGAACGCCTCGCCGGGGCCGCGGTGCTCCAGGAAGAAGTTGTCCACGCTGAGCGCGGCGTGCTCCTGGTCCACCAGCCGATCCTGCAGGCGCGAGGTCTCGCCCTGGGCCAGAATGCTGTTCAGCAGCTCCAGCGCGTAGAAGTCCGCCTCGTCCTGCGCGGGCAGGCCGTAGACGACGAAGACGGCCGGCAGCGGCGCGCGCGGGTCCTCCACCGTCTTCGTCACCGGAAGGTGCGAGAAGGGCTCGGTGCACGTGGGCCGCTGCGGCGCGGGCGCGGAGGGGATGTCGGCGAAGTACTGGCGGATGAGCGCCCTGGTCTCGGTGACGTCGAAACCGCCGGCGACCACGAGCGTGGCGTTGTTGGGCGCGTAGTAGGTGCGGAAGAACTGCCGCACGTCCTCCGTGGGCGCCGCCTCGAGGTCCGCGAACGAGCCGATGATCTCGTGCCCGTAGCCAAAGCAGGTCTGGGGATTGAAGACGCCGATCAGCCCCTGCCACATGGCGCCGGCGTATGGCTGGTTGTCGATGCGCTGGCGGCGCTCTTCCTTCACTACCTGCCGCTGGTTGTCGAAGTTCTCCTGCGTAACGGCCAGCGAGCGCATGCGGTCCGCCTCCAGCCACAGCCCCAGGTTGAGCCGGTTGGACGGCATGGTCTGGTAGTAGTTGGTGCGGTTCCAGTCCGTGGTGCCGTTCTGCAGGTCGCCGCCGGCGCGCTCCACGAGGACGAAGTGGTCGCCCTTGGCCACGTTGGCGCTCCCCTGGAACATCATGTGTTCAAAGAGGTGCGCAAAGCCGGTGCGTCCCGGCCGCTCGTCGCGCGAGCCGACGTCGTACCACACGTTGACGGCCGCGGTGGCGGCGGCGGGGTCCGGCGCCAGGATCACGCGCAGGCCGTTGTCCAGGCGGTACTCCTCGTACGCCAGCCGCCCGCCCTGCGCGTGCGCGGGCGCCGCCAGCAGGGAGAGGGCCGCGAGGCCGGTGAGGGAGAGGCGACGCGTCATGCCGCCTCCGGGGGGTTGGTGTTCATGAAAGCACGGTGGTTGGGGTGATGGTGATGGTGTGATGGTGTGATGGTGTGATGGTGTGATCCTGGATTTTGTGTGGCTTGGCTGGCCTCCAGCAGGCCCCCTCCGCTCGCTTAGGCTCGCACCTCCCCCGAAACTGCCGGGGGAGGTTGTCGAGGCCGCGGGACTGGTGCGCATAAATTAGCATCTTTGTGTGCGCCGCGCCTCCCTCTCGAATCCGTCGGCTCCAACAACCTCCCCCAGTCTTTTTTGGGGGAGGTGGGCCGGTGGTGCCGGCTCGGAGGGGGCGCCGCGGGTCGCGCCTGAGACAGACCCTCGCCTCGTAGCCATCCTCCGCCGTCCGTCTCAGTGCAGAAAGCGCGGGCCTTCGCGGTCGTCGGGGCCGGGGGCGAAGCGGCGGGGGCGGCGCGGGAGTTGAGGGACGGCGGGCGCGGCGAGGGGGGCATCGTCCGGCTCCGTCCAGCCCAGCAGCGACACCGGCAGCAGCCCGATGGCCACCGCCACCGCGGCGAACGATCCCACCGCGGCGCGCGGGTCCGTCGGCAGCCAGAGCGCCTCGATGCGCAGGGCCAGCTCGGCATAGACCACCACCGCCAGCAGCAGCCATCCCGTCCCGTGGAACGCCGCCGCATAGGCCCGGTCGCGCGCGGCAAGGCGGCTGGCGTCCAGCGGCCGCGCGTTGCCCCGCAGCACCGACGCCTCGGAGAGCGAGAACAGGCACACGATCCCGGCGAACAGTGTCGCGAATCCGAAGAATCCGGCCAGCTCTCCGTCCCCGGCAAGCGCGCTGATGGCGACGTGCGCCGCGAACACCGCCCACAGCGCGACCACCGCCATCCGCCGGTGCCGCTGAGTCGGGAGCTTGAGCCAGGCGAACGGACGGTCGTGGCGAATGCGGAGAAGGAGCTGGGACAACTTCATTTCGGTGGATCGGTGCTGGTGGAGCAGCGTCCTCAGCCGCTCCGTTCCTTCGCGTGCATCAGGACGCGTCCGGATACGGAAACGCGCCCCGCCGGGATTCAGGGGGCCTCACGGGACCCTCACCCGCTCGCTCAGGCTCGCACCCTCTCCCGCAAGCGGGAGAGGGTATAAACGTCGCACCGACCACCCGTGCGTCTCCGGGAATTCCCTGCTCCTCGACGCGGAATCCGTCGTTTCACCCGTTCACCCGTTCACCCGTTCACCCGTTCACCCGTTCACCCGTTCACCCTCACACCCTCACACCCTCACACCCTCACACCCGTTCACCCTACCTCCTTGCCCCGCGCCACCCACACCCCCGCCGCCATGACCACCACCCCCCACCCCAGCGCGACGAGAAAGGTGTCCAGCCCGGGGCCGGCGTCGCGCCGGGGGCCCAGCGAGTAGACCTTCTCCCGCCAGTCGGCAAAGAGCTCGCGCTCCTCCACGCCCAGCTCGGCGCGCACGGCGTCGGCGAAGGGGAGCTCCGAGCGCCAGAGCGCGCCGAAGCGGCGGTCGCCCCAGCGCTCGCGCACGTACGCGCGCAGGCTGGCGTTGATGGCGACCAGCTCGGGGCTGACGCGCGCCAGCATCTCCGGCGAGGCGTCGGGCTCCACGCGCATGGTCACCAGCGTGCCCACGGCGTAGCGGTGCAGCTCGTCCGCCGGCTCGCCCCACAGCCCCTTGCCGCCAAAGCGCTCCAGCGCCGCCGCGCCCGGCTCGCCAAAGCGCAGGTACGCCAGCGTGCTCGCCGCCTCTTCGCCGTCGCCGGGAAGCGCGTCCACCCACTCGCCCCACCACGGCACCATCGCCTCCTGGCGCGCCCGAACCTCCCCCGCGGACGAGAGCGGCGGCACCACGAACAGGTGCGCGCGCCGGCCCTGCGTATCCACCCCGCGCAGCTCCGTGCGCACCAGGGCCTCGCCGCGCCGTGCCAGCCGCCGCGCGAACCGCCGCGATCCGCGGTCCGGGCGGTGGTGGACGATGAAGTGCTCCGTCCGCACCGCCTGTGTGTAGCCCGGCCCCGGCGCGTACAGGTCGGCCCGGGGCACGCGGAGGGTGCGGATTCCGTCCGCCACGCCCACGCGCAGCTCCACGGGGCGGGCGGCGGGGCCCTCGATCATCCGCTCCACCTGCCGGCCGGAGAGCCCGTTCGTCGGCCGCCCGTCCACGGCCAGGATGCGGTCACCCGGGCGCAGCCCCGCCATGGCCGCCGGGCCGCCCGCGAGCATCAGCCGCACGGCGGGCGCGGGGCGCTCGTTCCCCAGCCGCACGCCGATGGAGCCGGGGCGCGCCGCAAACTCGCCCTGCGCGGCGGCGGGAGCGACGGAAAGGAGCAGGAGGACGACGGCGATCAGCGCGCGCATCAGAAGCTGAAGAGGGGAAGTCCGTCCGTCAGCGGCCTGAGGGGCGACGCGGTGCCGAACACCACCGCCTCCACCAGCCCGCTCAGCATCGGGAATACGCCGAAGTTCACCAGAATCCCCACCATCACCACGGCGAACACCGTCAGCAGCAGCGACGCCCACGGCCGCTCGAAGCGCGCGGAAAGCACGAACATCAGCGTGTAGAGAAACCAGCTGGTGAGCGCCGCCCAGCGAAAGAACGCGCCGGGGTAGGCGTAGACGCCGGCGGGGAGCGGCGCCGCGGCGGCCACCATCGCCGCGCTCACCCCGAGCAGGAGGAGGGGGATGGCCAGCCAGGCCAGCCCCGCCGCGTAGCGCAGCCCGAACAGGTGCACGCGCGACAGGGGGAGCGACAGGCCGTAGATCCAGCTGCCGCGCCGCTCGTCGGCCCACGTTCCCGCGCCCCACGCCAGCGCGCCCAGGCACACCACGCCCATCAGCAGCACCCCCGCGTTCTGCGACAGCACCACGCCGTTGATGCCGTCCGCGCGCCGTCGCCCGGACGCCAGCAGCGCCAGCGCGATGACCGGCACCAGCGCGAACGCGGCGCTGGTGAGCAGCAGCACCCCGCGGCGGCGCTCCCAGTCCACCCGCACGAACTCACGCAGCAGCATCGCGCGCCTCCGTGCGGTTGCGCAGCAGCTCCACGTAGCACTCCTCCAGGTCCAGGTCCACCACCTCGCGCACCTGCACGGCGTGGCCCCCCAGCGCGGGCCCCATCTCCGGCTCCCAGCCGCGCACCGACCACAGCTCCTCGCGGCCGCGGCGCACGCGGGAAAGGAGGGAGAACGGCAGCGCGGCCGCATCCACCTCGGCGGACGGAACCACGCGCAGGCGCTTGATGTGGCCGCGGAACGCCTCCAGCGGCATCTCGGCTACCATCGCCCCCTCGTCCATCACCCCGATCCAGTCCGCCATCCGCTCCAGCTCGTGAATGATGTGCGAGGAGACCAGGACGGTGGCGTGCGTATCCGCCACGTACTCCATCAGCAGCTCCGTAAAGTCGCGCCGCGCGACGGGATCCAGCCCGTCCGTGGGCTCGTCCAGGATCAGCAGGCCGGGGCGATGCGCCAGCGCCAGGAGCAGCGCCAGCTTTCCCGCCTGACCCTTGCTCAGGTGGCGCGCGGCGCGGTCGGAGGGGATCCCCATCCGCACCCGCAGCTCTTCCGCGTACGCCGCGTTCCACGAGGGGTAGAAGGCGGAGTGGTGGCGAAGCAGGCGGTCCACCGGCATCCAGTCCGGCATCCCCGGGCGCTCGGGGACGTACCCCACGCGCCGGCGCGCCTCGGCGGGAAGGCGGCGGGCATCCACGCCCAGGATCTCCACCTCGCCCGCGTCCGGGTGCACCAGGTCCAGCAGAAGGCGCAGCGTGGTCGTCTTTCCGGCGCCGTTGGGCCCCAGCAGGCCGTATACGGCGCCGGCGGGAACGGAGAGGGAGACGTCGCGCACGGCGAAGTGCCTTCCCATGCGGCGGCACAGCCCGCGGGTGCGCAGGGCGAGGGGCATGCGGCTCAGCGGAGCGACAGGTGCGCGGCGGGGCGCGCGGCGGGGCGCGCGGCCGGCGCGTCGGCGCGGTGCTGGCGCAGGCGGCGGATGAGCGCCACGCCCAGGGCCACCAGCACCGCGTCGTACACGACGGCCGTGGCGATCAGCGCGGGGGTGAGCGTAAGGGAGATAGTGAGGTCCGGCATAGGTCTCAGGGCTCCTGACCCCGGTTGGGGAGTGCCGCGGCGGGCGCCGCGGCAAGGGTGCCGGCGCCGGCCATGCGCGCCAGGCTCCGGTCCAGCGTTTCGCGCACTTCCGCGGGCGAAAGGCCCAGGCGAAAGGCGTCTTCCAGCATCCGGTCGATCAGCGCGCGGGCCAGCTCGTGGCGCTCCGCCTCTCGGCGGCCGGTCTCCATCGCGGCCACGAACGTCCCCTGGCCGCGCTGCACGTAGGTAATCCCCTCGCGCTCCAGCTCGCGGTAGGCCTGCGCCACGGTGTTGGGGTTCACCCGCAGCTCTCCCGCGAGCTGCCGCACCGAGGGGAGCGGATCGCCCTCCGCCAGCTCCCCCGCCGCCACCGCCGAGCGCACCTGTCCCACGATCTGGGCATAGATGGGCACCGGTGACGAGGCTTCGACGCGAAAGAGCATTGCGGACGCGAGAGGTGTACGAGTGTACTAGCTTGCCAGTACACTAATACGCGGTTCGATTCCGCGCAACAGTCTTGTTGCGCGGGTGGAGCAACGGATCATCGCACGGAGGAAGGAGAAACAGACGAGTGTGTCATTCCGAGGCCCGCCTGTCATTTGCCTTCGATCAACAGGTTGCAGGGCCGAGGAATCTAACGTCGGATCGCGCGAGGCCAGACGCGGCAGCCCGCTCCACCCGTGCGGCCGCAGGATGGCTGGACAGGGCTGGTTGGGAGGTGTGCATCGGGCCACCAGCACAAGGAAACCAGATTTCTCAGTCGCGCGCCCAATTCTGAGGGCGCGTCAGCCGTGGCGCCGACCAAAGGGTCTCCCGATAAAACCGGGGGGCCGGCTCGCGTGCTCGAGAGCCGGCCCCGCAGTGGCGGAGGGGAGGTCCTTCGGTCGCGCGCAAGCGGTTATGTGACTTCAGGATATGTGTGGCGCTCCCTCAGGAAGTCAGCGGCGCGGCGCAGGGTCCGTTTCACGTCCCCGCGTACCACTCGTAGCCCTGGTCGCTCCAGTAGCCGCCGTTCCGTTTGGGAAGGAAGACGATCTTCGTGAGATACTTCACGTTCTTATAGCCCAGCTTGACGGGCGAGTGCAGCCGCGCCGGCGCGCCGTGGGCGGGCGTCAGCATCCCCCGCTCCCAGCCGTACGCGATCACCGTCTGGCGGTGCAGCGCGCTTTCCAGGTCCCAGCTCTCGTGGTAGCCTGCGTCGAACGACTGGAAGTCGGCGTACTCAGCTTCCGGCAGCAGGCCGGCCATCCGCGCCAGGGTGCTCACCCGCACCCCCGTCCACTCCGTTACCGCCGTCCACCCCTCCACGCAGTAGTGGTTCACCCGCTGCGTCACCCGCGGCAGCCCCGACAGCTGCTGCAGCGTCAGGCGCAGGGGCCGGCGCACCAGGCCGCCCACCTCCAGCGTCCACGCCCCCCGCGCCGCCGGGTCCCACACCGGCACCCGGCGCGACACGAAGTAGCTGGGCAGCGCCCGCCCCGCCAGCGCCCGGCTCTCCGGGTGATCCATCACCGTGTGCCGAAAGAGCGCCCGCTCCACCCCCTCGTTGCGCCGCTCCGCCCAGCGCAGGATCGACTTCGCCTCGCTCGGACCCTGGGAATCGCACGCCGCCAGCAGCGCCGCCGCCAGCGACGACCCGCCCAGCGCCAGGAACGTCCGCCGATCGATGCCCGTCATGGCCGGTCTCCGGTTGAGTGCGCGGGGGGAGCAGGTGGTAGAAGGGACGTGCGTTGCGGGATTCGGGCGACAGCCGCTCGCTGTATCCGCCCGTCGTCATGGACCGCAGGGCGTACGGGTCCACGGCGAACACCATGAACACGTGCACCATCGCCAGCGCCACCAGCGCCAGCATGGTAGCGAAGTGCCACCAGCGCGCCCACGCGTATCCGCCGAACAGGTCCGTCAGCAGGCCGAGCGACACCGGCTTCCAGATGGAAAGGCCGGTCAGCACCATCACGGCGCCCAGAATCGGCATGCTGAAGTAGGCCAGCTTCTGCAGCGCGTTGTGCTTGCCCTGATGCGGGTGGTCGCGGCGGATGAAGAGGTAGAACTTCACCATCTCCAGCACGTCGCGCGGGTCGCCGCGGCGGGGCACCAGGTTGCGCCACTCGCCCCGCAGGTAAACGTAGCCCAGGTAGGCGAGCCCGTTGGCCACCAGCACCCACATCATGGCGAAGTGCCAGTTGCGCGCGCCGGCCAGCCACCCGCCAAAGGTGGCCCAGCGCGGTGCCGGCGTGCCCTCCCACGGCCACAGCCCGAACGTCTCGCCGCGGCGGGCAAAGCGGGGGTAGGCGTTGAAGATGCGCAGCCCGCTGGCCACCATCACCCCCAGCGCCACCACGTTCACCCAGTGGGTCACGCGGACGATGGGGTGATGCCGGGGACGCATGGAATCACGCACGTTCACCTCCAGGGGAGGATGATGGAGATCAGCGGGACCGGCCGGCCGCGGCGCGCGGCGACTGGCCCGTGATCCACGCGGCCGCGCCAGGCAGTCGGCTACGGCCCGGCCTGGAACCCCATCGGCAGGGTGACGGTGGTGATGACCGCGCGGCCCGCCACACGCCCCGGGACAAAGCGCATCACCCGCGCGACCCGCAGCGCCGCCGCCTCGACCGCCGGGTCGGACGATTCCACCACGCGAAGCGACGCCGGGTCCAGCGAGCCGTCCACCAGCACCCGGAATTCCAGCAGCACCTGGCCCGAGTAGCCCGCGGCTTGCTGCTCCGGCGTATACTCCTGCGCCAGCGCGCGCCGCACCGCGAACGGGTTGGTCAGCCGCGGCGGGTCGTCCACGTCCTTGAGGTCGAACACCCGCGGGTCCGGGGGAAGGAGAGGCTCCAGCTCGCGCACGCACGCCAGCCGCCCCAGCACGCGGCCGGCGCTGTCCAGCTTGAACGCGGTCTCGCTCCGGCGGCGGCCGTTCACCACCGCGACGCGCACCTCGCGGGCGGTGCGGGCGCGGGCGGTAAAAGCGCGATTCCGCTGCGCCGGCAACAGATACGAGCCGCCGGACGGACCCGTCGCGATCACGTCCACCGTGTCCGCCGGGTCCTGGTCAAAGGCGTAGACCATCCGCGCCCGCTCTCCCAGCCGCTCGCGCAGAACCAGGTACTTGATCTCCAGCGAATCGCCGCAGATCCAGGTGAGCGAGTTTCCCGCGCGGCCATCCTCCCCCGTCGAGCCCAGGTAGGCAAAGCTCCGATCGCGTCCGGTCTCCTCGTCGAAGCGGGGCCGGTAGTCGAACGAGCCGATCTTTTCGCTCCCCCACTGCGCGTGCAGGGGCGCCGCCGCGAGCGACACGACGAGAACAAGGAGGATGCGGATCATCGAACGGTGGGAGCGGGCGGTGTGGTGAGGTGGATCGACCGGAAGCTACCGCGGAGTCCGTCGACCGAGCAACGCTCCTCCCGCGCCGCGTCAGCCCCGCCCGGCCGCCGCCGCTCGCAGCGACTCGCCCGTGATCCACACCGCCGCGCCCAGCAGGAACAGGTCCTTGATCAGGAACCCTCCCGCCGCGCCCGGCATGGGGATCGGCCACCCCGGAATCGTCGCCCACGCGCCCGGCGTGGTAAGCAGAAAGCTGAGGGTGGTGAGGAAGATGACGATCGCCCCCACCCCGCCAATCGCGCTCGCCCGCGCCGACCACGGCCGCGCCAGCAGCAGCCCCGCGACGATGATCTCGCCCGCCCCGATCACCGCCGACACGGCGCCCACGCTCAGGACGGCGTACATCCACGCCATCAGCGGGCTGTTGCTGACGAGCGGTCGAATCGCTTCCGCCTCCACCGGGTGGAACTTGAAGGCGCCGAAGTACAGGAGGATCGCCGCCAGCCCGTAGCGCAGAATGGCGCCGCCCGCCGTCTCCAGCCGCATCCCCGCCCGCGCCGCGCCCCACTGCCCCGCCACTGCCCGCGGCGCCACGCCCGCGTCCCGCGCCATCGTCGACATCGTCATCCACCCGCGTCTGGTGTGAGCCGTTCCGCCGGCTATGCGTCCGGCGCCCATCATCCAGAATGCGGCCTGTGCGTGGATAGTTCCCGGGGATGTACCGAGAGGGTTGGCGGCGATTTCTTACCCCACCATCACTCGAGACCGAAGGACCTTCTTTCCGCCCGCGAGGAGCAAGATACCGCGGCTTCTCGGCTCGACGACCACTTACGAGCGAGTTGGAGTAGATTTCTCAGTCGGCGCCAGAGCGTGGCGTGACGGAAGGTTTGGTGCGGCGCCTCCTTCGAAATGACAGACCGGCGATGCGCGTCGGCTTGTCGCAGCCGCGGTCACGATGGCTCGGGATCGGCGCCGCGGGCGGAGGCGATGAGGGCGGAGATGCGCGACATCAGGTCGGCGGGGGCGCGGATGCGGCGCAGCTTGCCGCGCACGTCGTCGATCACCGCCTGCTCGAACTCGACCTCCGACGCGCACATGGCGCACGTCTCCAGGTGCTCGCGCACGCAGTCCATCTGGTCCGCGGGAAGCTCGCGGTCCAGGTAGTCGTCCAGGCGATGGAACGCCTCTTCGCAGGTGTAGCGGTCGATGTGGCTCATACGTCGCCCTCCATGGGTCCGGGCACAGTGGTCGCCGCGAGACCCGCGTCCAGCGCGGCCTGCCACAGCCGCTTCTGCAGCAGCTTGCGGCCGCGGTGCAGCCGCGAGCGCACCGTCCCCACCGGCACCCCCACCACGTCCGCGATCTCCTGGTACGACAGGTCTTCCATGAAGTAGAGCGTGCACACCACGCGAAACTCCTCCGGCAGCGCATCCAGCGCCCGCGCCACGTCGTCGGCGGCAATGCGGTCCAGCACCTCGTGGGCGGGGTCGCGGCCGGCCCCGTGCATCCCCGCCGCGCGCGACTGGATGAACAGGTGCAGCAGCGGCGCCTGTTCCGCAGCCCCTTCCAGGCTTACCTCCGGCCGCCGCCGCCGCGCCGACGCGTAGAAGCAGTTCACCAGGATGCGGAGGAACCACGCGCGAAAGTGCGTCCCGGGCCGAAAGGTGTGAAAGCCGCGGAATGCAAGCAGCGCCGCCTCCTGCACCAGGTCCTGCGCGTCGTCGCGGTTTCCCGTCAGCCCCAGCGCCATCCCGTAGGCGCGATCCACCACCGGCGCCAGCAGCGACTCGAAGTCGGCCGGCGCCGCGGCGGGTGCGGCGGCGGGGTTGGGCAGCGTGGATGCGTCCATCGCGCGTCCCGGAAGCGAGGTGCGCCGGACCGATCGTGCCCGGCAGATACAGGAATGCGGATCGGGAGGATATGGTTCCCAAAGAAGGAAATGCGGATGGAAAGAAGAAGATGGGATGCGGCGCGGAAAGCAAGCGCCACGCATCCTCCGCCACCTCTGCACCCAACGAGCGCAGACACGGGACGTCGCGTGACAAGCGGAACAGTTGGCGCCTCCCGAATTACCGGCATAAATCTGGCGGAATAAGAATGTGATCACTGCAGGTCCACTATTTCTCAGGGGAGGACGTATGAGCCGTACACTCGGGGCGTTGCACCGGGCGGTGCTGGGAGCCGCGTTCGTGGGATCGCTGGGCTTTGGCGCGGCGCAGGCGTTCGCGTCGCCGGAGCAGGCTGCCGCCGCCGTCCGCACGTGTCCTGACACGGGCTACGACTACGCGTACGCCAGCTGCCGCATCGGCTGCGCGTCCGGCGGGTACTGTGCGGCGGGCGGCATCTGCCGCTGCGGCCAGATTCCCTGAGCCGCGCATCATCCGCAACGAGACCGGCCCCGCACCTCCTTCGAGGTACGGGGCCGGTCCCGCATCCGGCGCGCGGGCCGGTGCCGCGCATGCCGTTGTGGTACGTCTGCACGTACAGGTGCAGAAGCGGCGCGGCTTCCTCCATCCTTCCAGGCTCTGCTCCGGCCCTTTTCTCCTGCGCGACGCGTAGAAGCAGTTCACCAGGATGCGGAGAAATCACGCGCGAAAGTGCGTCCCGGGCCGGAAGTTGTGAAAGCCGCGGAACGCCAGCAGCGCCGACTCCTGTACCAGATCCTGCGCGTCGTCGCGGTTGCCCGTCACGCGCAGCGCCATCCCGTACGCGCGGTCGAGGGGTGGCGCCAGCAGCGACTCGAAGTCGGCCGGCGCCGCGGCGGGTGCGGCAGGGTTGGGATCGTGGATGCGTCCATCGCGCGTCCCGGGGCAAGGTGCGCCGGGCATCAGCGCCCGGCAGAGAGCAGAAGCGTTTCGATCGGGAAATGGCTCCCGCGAATGGATGGAAAGATAAACGCGGGAGAGTAGGAGCAACGCGACGTTCAGCAGCTATCGGGAACGAGGAGGAAGCCGGCGCGCCGCCTCGTCGAGCGCCTTGATGTTGGCATTGTGTCCTTCAGCTTCAAGCATTGCACGGCGGCGAGCGGCGAAACGCTCATACTCCGCTCGTGCGTGTTCGTCAGCTTCGGCTCGGCTGACTGTTCCGGCGTTGTCGAGGACGTCGCGATCGTTGAAGCGCAGGAAATCATCCAGCCGCGTCTCCCAGTCGCGCAGAAAGATCTGCTTGCGGCGCCGTGCCTGGTCTTCAGCAAAATCCAGCCACATCACCACGATCCGGTTCAATTCACCGATCTCGTCTTCATGCAGATAATTCTTCGCCACCGTTACGTCCGTACGTGTGACCGCATCGCCCTTCCACGTGCTCAGCCCCATGTTCGGCTCGACGTGGTTTGCACGCTGGGAGATCAGTTCCGCCGCAGTTAAACCGGTCGCGGCGTAATGGAGCTTGTTCTGGATTGTCGCGAAGAAAAGGCTCGTGTCCGGTGTGGACCTGCTGTAATCCGCCGCGAGCGCGAAGAGATCTCCTTCACACGCAGATAAATGCGGCGCTCGCTCGCACGGATGTCGCGAATCCGCTCGAGTAGCTCGTCAAAGTAGTCAGGGACGCCGAAGCCTTCGACGGGCGGATTGCGCAGCCGCTCGTCATCCATCGTAAACCCTTTGACGAGGTACTCGCGCAACCGCTCCGCAGCCCATTGCCTGAACTGGATGCCGCGTGTCGAGCGGACCCGGAACCCAACAGCGAGAATCGCCTCCAAGCTGTAGTGTTTTATGACTCTTTGTACGCGCCTCTCTCCTTCCATTCGAACTTGTAAGTAATCCTTACAAGTTCCCTCTTCGGAAATCTCGCCCTCGTCGTAGAGCGTCCGCAGGTGAAGGGTAATGTTCTGTGTGGTCGTCTGAAACAATTCCGCCATCAAGTTCTGGGTCAACCAGAGAGTATCGTCTTCGAACCGGCACTCTAACCGGGTGCGGCCATCCGCGCTCTGGTACAGCAGCAGTTCGCCGCGACCCATCTCTCCCGCGTCAAATTCCGTCATCGATCCCTCTGACGTGCATTTCACCGACTGTGCGACGTCAGGATAACCGGCGGCGTCCGGCAGAGGAAGAGCGCGCGATTCACGCTGCAGGCCAGAGACACACAGCAGAACGACAACGCCCTCTCCCACGCTGTTTGTGGGAGAGGGCAGGCGAGGAACGAGCCGGGTGAGGGCCCGAGCCGGGGAGGGCCTACGCGGCCCGCGGCTCCCCCGCCAGAATCGGCGCCAGCCACTGGCCCGTCAGCGAGCCCTCCACGCGCGCCACCTCTTCCGGCCGCCCCATGGCCACCACGTGGCCGCCGTCCGGCCCGGCGCCGGGGCCCAGGTCCACGATCCAGTCCGCCGTCTTGATTACGTCCAGGTTGTGCTCGATCAGGACGACCGTGTGCCCCGCGTCGGCCAGGTCGCCCAGGACGCGCAGCAGCTTCTTGATGTCGTCCATGTGCAGGCCGGTGGTCGGCTCGTCCAGGATGTACAGCTTCTTGCCGCCCCGCCGCGCCCCCATCGCCAGCTCGCGCGCCACCTTGATGCGCTGCGCCTCGCCGCCCGAAAGCGTCGGCGCGGGCTGGCCCAGACGCAGGTAGCCCAGGCCCACCTGCTGCAGGTGCCAGAGCACCTCGCCCAGACGGTCCTCGTGCAGGAAGAAGCGGATGGCCTCGTCCACCGTCATGTCCAGCACGTCGCGGATGCTGCGGCCGCGGTACTTCGCCGCCAGCACCTCCGGCCGGAACCGCGCCCCCCCGCAGATCTCGCAGGGTACGAAGACGTCGGCCATGAACACCATCTCCACCTGCACCTGGCCTTCGCCCTTGCACGCCTCGCAGCGCCCGCCCGCCACGTTGAACGAAAAGTGCCCCGGCCCGAACCCCAGCCGCTTGCTGTCCGGCAGCGACGCGAAGATGCGGCGCACCTCGTCGTACGCCTTGATGTACGTCACGGGATTGGACCGCGGCGTCCGCCCGATCGGCGACTGGTCCACGAGCACCACCTCGCGCAGCTGGCTGACGCCGTGCAGCCGCTCGAAGCCGCCCACCGTCTCGCCCAGGTGGCGCTTGGCCGTGGTTTCGCCGCCGGAAAGCTCGCGCTCCACGGCGCGATAGAGGACGTCGTGCACCAGCGTGCTCTTCCCCGAGCCGCTGACGCCCGTCACCACCGTCATCGCGCCGAGGGGAAAGATCGCCGCGTCGCCGCGCAGGTTGTGCTCGCGCGCGCCCTCCAGCCGCAGCCTGGGCCCGTCCACCGGGCGGCGACGCGCGGGGATCTCGATCCGCTCGCGGCCGGAGAGGTAGCGCCCCGTCAGCGTGTCGGAGACCAGCATTTCCGCCAGCGTCCCCTGGAACATCAGCTCGCCGCCCAGCTCGCCGCTGCCGGGCCCCAGCTCCACCAGGTGGTCCGCCAGCCGCATGGCCTCGGGATCGTGCTCGACGACGATCACCGTGTTCCCCTGGTCGCGCAGACGCACCAGCAGGCGCAGCAGGCGGTCGTTGTCCGCGGGGTGCAGGCCGATGGTCGGCTCGTCCAGCACGTAGAGCGTATCCACCAGCCGCGAGCCCAGCGCGTTGGAGAGGGTGATGCGCTGCGCCTCGCCGCCGGAAAGGGTGCGCGTCTGCCGGTCGAGCGTCAGGTATCCCAGTCCCACGTCCACGAGGAAGCCGACGCGGGAGTTGAGCTCCTTGAGGATGCTGTCGGCGATGCCGCGCTCCTGCTCGCTCAGCGGCGGATCGGGGCACTCCGCGCCCGTCTGCCCGTCGCGCATGGCCCGCAGCCACGGCATCAGCCGGCCCAGCGGGAGCGCGGACACCTCCGCGATCGTCCGGCCGCCCACGCGCACCCACAGCGCCTCGCGCCGCAGCTTGGCGCCGCCGCAGACAGGGCAGTCCTGCGCGCTCTGGTACTGACGGATGAAGACGCGGATGTACTGCTTGTACCGCTTTTCGTCCAGGTCTTCGAAGAACTGGTAGACGCCCTGGAACCCGCGGGTGCCGTGCAGGACGATCTGCCGGAAGCGCTCGGGCAGGTCGGCCCACGGCGCATCCAGCGAGACGCCCTCCCTGGCTGCCAGCTGCGCGAGCTTCACGCGCCGCGTGTCGTAGCGCGGCTTGCTCCACGGGTCCACCGCGCCCTCGGCCAGCGACCGCGACGCGTTGGGGACGATGAGCGAGTCGTCCAGCCGCAGCACCGCGCCGAAGCCCGTGCACTCCGGGCAGCTGCCGTACGGGTTGTTGAAGCTGAACAGCTGCGGCGACGGGGTGGCGAACTCGATCTCGGGATGATCCGGGCAGCGGAAGCGCTCGGTGAACCGCAGCCGCGGCAGGCCCACGGGGATGACGATGGCCTCGCCCTCGCCCTCGGTGAACGCCGTCTGCAGCGAATCGGCCAGGCGCGCCGTGTCGTCCGGGTCCGCGCGCAGGCGGTCGACGATGACGAGCAGCTCGTTCTGCTTCGTCAGGTCCACGTCCGCCGGCAGCTCGTCCAGGTGCATCTCCCGCCCGTCCGCCATCAGACGGAGGAAGCCGAGCGCGCGCAGGTTCTCCGCGACCAGCGCGTGGGTGACCTTGTGCGACAGGGGCAGCGGAAAGCACACCATCACCCGCGTCCCTTCCGGGAGGGCGAGGACGGCGTCGGCGGCCGTCTGGACGGTGTCGGGCTTTACCTCGCGGCCGCAGGGCTGGCCGGGGTGCGGTCCGGGGCAGTAGGTGCGGCCCACGCGCGCCCACAAAAGGCGCAGGTAGTCGTGCACCTCCGTGGCCGTGCCGACGGTGCTGCGGCTGGTCTTGGTGGGGTTGCGCTGTTCGATGGCGACGGCGGGGGAGATGCCTTCGACGCGGTCCACGTCGGGCTTCTCCATGCGGTCGAGGAACTGCTTGGCGTACGTGGAAAGCGATTCCACGTAGCGGCGCTGCCCCTCGGCGTACACCGTGTCGAACGCCAGCGACGACTTCCCCGAGCCCGACGGCCCCGTCACCACGACCACGGCGCGGCGCGGCAGGTCCAGGTCCAGGTTCTTGAGGTTGTGCTGCCGGGCCCCGCGAATGACGATTCGATCCTTCATATTCCCGAAAACATACCGAACTCGCCACGTGTGCGCAAAGTGCACGAGCTCCCGCCGCGCCCTGCCTAGCATGAACCTCGCCGCGGGGCTTACACTCCCGGCCGGAGCGTGGGGTCGAGTGTCGGGGCGGGAGACGCTTCGACAAGCACCTTTGCCGACCGCGAGGTGCCCCTCCCCGGGCCCTTTTCCGTTCGTTCCTCACGGAGAGGGGAGAACTTCATCGCGCTTCGGACGGCATCGAACTGGCACCCGCCGACGCCCGCCATCCCCGGCCCTTCCCCCACAAACTGCGTGGGGGAAGGCACTACTGTCCGGCTCGCCAACGAGCGTCCGTTCGCAACCTAGTGAATTACAATGTGTTCCGGCCACAGCAGGCCGCACACGATTTGAACGCAGCTGCTCGCTTGTGCATTCTGGGCGCTTCCCCGACCCAGGAGCTCGCGATGAACGAGGGCCGCAGCCTCTTTTCCCAACTGCTGGAGCACGCCCCACACTACCACTTCCGCCGTTGTGTCCAACGCTACCGCGGCAACTACGGTGTGCGAACCTTCCGCTGCTGGGACCAGTTCCTCGCCATGGCCTTCGCCCAGCTCACCTACCGTGAGAGCCTGCGCGACATCGAGGCCTGTCTCGGCGCCATCCCCGGCCAGCTTTATCACCTGGGCATCCGCAGCCAGGTCACCCGCAGTACGTTGGCCGACGCGAACGAGAAGCGGGACTGGCGCATTTACGCCGATTTCGCCCAGGTACTCATCTCCGAGGCCCGTCGCCTCTATGCAGGCGAGGAACTCGACCTGGCGCTGCAGCAGACCGTCTACGCGCTCGACTCCAGCACGATCGAGCTGTGTGTCGGCCTCTTCCCCTGGTCCCGGTACCAGAAACACGCGGCCGGCGTCAAGCTCCACACCCTGCTCGATTTGCGCGGGAGTATCCCAGCGTACATCTGTGTCACCTCGGGCAGCCATCCCGACCGAAACATCCTCGACGATCTGGAGCCCGAACCGGGCGCGATCTACGTCTTCGACCGCGCATACCTCGATTTCAAACGGCTGTACCGGCTCGAACAGGCGAAAGCCATCTTCGTCACCCGTGCCAAGAGCAACTTCCAGTTCGTCCGCCGCTACTCTGATCCGGTGGACCGATCTACCGGTCTGATCTGCGATCAGACAGTGGTGCTGAAGATCGCTGCGACCGCTGCCAAGTATCCGATCCCGCTCCGACGAATCCGCTACAACGACCTCGAAAACGGCAACGGGTACGTCTTTCTCACCAACGAGTTCACTCTTCCGGCTCTCACCATCACGAAGCTCTACAAGGCTCGCTGGCAGATCGAGTTGTTCTTCAAATGGATCAAGCAGCATCTGCGCATCAAAGCGTTCTACGGCCGCTCACCCAATGCCGTCCGGACGCAGATCTGGATTGCGATCTCGGTCTACGTGCTGGTCGCCATCGTGAAGAAGCGACTCGATCTGAAGCCGGACCTCTACACATTGCTACAGATCCTGAGTGTCCACATCTTCCAGAGAATCGAGTTGCGGCAAGCACTCTCAGGTCCCGATTACACAATTCTCGACCGACCCGCTCCTAACCAGTTGCAACTCTTCAACTTCTAACCGGACAGCAGTG
>DASTVC010000804.1:0-3217 GCA_035759295.1 Longimicrobium sp.
CATCATAAAGATTCTTCGGTCGGCGCACAGGCGTTCCAGCGAGAGGCAGGTTTTGCGCGGCGCCGCCCTCAGAATGACACCGTCCGGCCGACTTTGAAACGACACCGCTCCGGATAATCAGCGCGACGCTTCGCACCCGCCGTTGGCGTGCAGGTGCTGGCGGAAGCGGCGGGCGGCGGCGGAAAGGCGGTCGCGGCGGGCGCGGAGGGTGGATTCGAGGGACGCGGAGCGCGCGATCCACTCCCGCGGCATGCGCTGGATGGCGGCGGCGATGGCGGCGTCGTCGAGCGCGTTCGCCAGCCGGGCGGCGGTGGCATCCCATTCCGCGGCGGGGAGGGCGCAGAGCAGGCGCCGGTCCAGCTCGCGCGACTTCACCAGCAGACCGTGCAGGTCGCGGTACGCCGTATCGAAGCGCACGATCTTGGGATCCACCCGCCGCGCCAGGCCCGGGAGCACGCCGCCGTAGTGGGAGAACGCGTAGTCGCGGTCGCGGGGGATGACGATCCACGCGGCTTCGTCCCCGCGACGCATGCGCGCCCACCGCAGCTGGCCCTCGTGCCGGTCCCAATCGCCCATGTACACGTCCATCAGCCGCGCCACCAGGTACGCCCGCGCATCCACGCGGTCGCCCGGCGCGCGGCGCAGCTCCGCCCACAGCGAGTCCGTATCCACCACCCGCTCCGCGCCGGCGAACCCGCGCCGCGGATACTCCTGCAGCGTCCCCGGAAGCACGCCGAAGTCCGCGCGGAACTCGCCGAGGCGCGGGAGGGACGGCATTACGGCCAGGTGCGGCGCGGGGTGCAGCACGCCGGCGGCATCCTGCAGCCCCGCCGCCACCAGCGAGGCGCCGGGGTGCAGCGCGCTCACCTGGTCCTGGCGAATGCGGCCCATCAGCAGGCGGGGAAGGGGACCCAGCGCCCTGGCCTGGTCCTTGTCCAGCGAGCGGAACACGTACTCGCGCCCGTCCCCCCCCCGCAGCCGCAGCCCGCGCGTCTGCCGCCCGCCGCTGGTGCGCCGCGGCTGCAGCCCGCCCGCCACGCTGTCCAGGTCCAGGATCGGCACGCGCACGTCCGCCGCCCACACGTCGCGGTAGCCGTCGCCCATCAGAAACCGGTGCGTGGGCGACGCGTGGTAGCGCCCGGCCACCTGTCCGAACGCGGCGCTCCGGCTGGCTGGCTGCCAGTCGCCGGGCGGAATGCCGGGCCGCGGCAGCGCGCTCATCCCGGCGGCGGCCAATCCCGCCAGCAGGCCCAGCACGGCGCCGATGCGGCGCCGCCGGCGGACGCGCCGGGGCCCGCGCCGCGGTAAAGGCGGCGGGGTAGTCGGGTGCGGCGGAATGGAGGAGACGGTTTCGTACGCCATGAAGAGGGCCGGTTGCGATGGTGCGGACGCCCCCACCTTCGCAGGATCGTTGCCGTTACAGTGGCGCGGCGGCTCCGGCCGGTCAATCGGGGACGCGTTCCGCGCGGATGCGCCGGCCGAACTGGCGGTTGCGAGTGGATCAGGACCGTGAAAACCGAGATCGACCGCGGCGCACACCTTCACGCTTTCCGCGGATACGCGCGCGGCGCTGTACGCGCTCGCCCGCCGTTGCTGGCGGTTTTTCATGGCTTGTGTGCCTGGAGCGCACGCCGGAGCGGGTCGCCACGCTACTCGGAGTCTTGAAAGCGGGTGCGGTCTATGTGCCGATGGAGCCTTGCTTTCCGAACGATCGCCTCACGTTGGTTCCAGGAGATTCGAGTGCCCTGCCGCGGGCGTGCAGCTATCCAGATCCCCCTGGCCGCCGAATTCGAAGATTGGGCGCGCACCACACTGACCCGAACACCGGTGCCGCCAATCCGCGAAGGCGGATTTCGTGTGGTTGTTGCAGCGAATTTATTCGCCCTTGCAGGTCAGGCGCCCACTGACTGCGACCTACGCTCGCCCTCCGCACTTTCGCATTCCCCGCACTCACTTCCCCTTCGGCAGCGGCTGCGGCGCGGCCAGGGGCGACTTGGTGGGGTCGCCGATCTCGTCGTTCAGCCGCCGCGCGCCCTCCTTGGGGACGATGCCGGCGCCGTGGCGGATGGCCCACGCCTGCGTGAACTCCGCGCCAAAGAGCACGATCATCGACGAGTAGTAGATCCACACCAGCAGAAGCGCCAGCGACCCCGCCGCCCCGAACGCCTCGCCGGGATTGCTGCGCCCCAGGTACAGCCCCAGCAGCATCTTGCCGATGGTGAACAGCAGCGCCGTCACCACCGCCCCCACCCGCACGTCCTTCCAGCTGATCCGGGCGTCCGGCAGCACCTTGTAGATGGCGGCGAACAGCCCCGTAATCACCACGAAGCTCAGGATGAAGTTGAAGATCTGCGCCACCACCTCCGACCCGCCCGGGATCAGCCGCCCGATCATCCCTCCCACCGCCGAAAGCGCCGCGCTCAGCGCCAGCGACACCAGCAGCAGGAACGCGACGCCCAGGATCATCCCCAGTGACAGGATGCGCTTGGTGATCATGTTCTTGATGCCGCCCTTCCGCGGGTCCGGCTCCACCTCCCACGCGCGGTTCAGCGCGCTCTGCAGCTGCAGGAACGACCCCGTGGCGCCAAAGACGATCGCCGCGATCCCCAGCACCGCCTTGATGCCGCGGCCACCCGGACGCTCCGCCTCCTGCATGATGGTGCCGATCTCCTGCGCCCCCTGTGCCCCCATGAAGCCGCCCATCTGCTCCGTGAGCGTCCGCTGCACCTCCGCCGGGTCGAACAGGGCGCTCGCGATCAGCAGGATCAGGATCAGCAGCGGCGGCAGCGAGAACACCACGTAGTACGAGAGCGCCGCCGCCCGCACCGGGCACTCGTCGTCGGAAAAGTCCTTGAACGTGTCCTTCAGCAGCCCCATCGTCCCCGACATCTTCATGCTCCGCCCCCCGCGAATCCACGTTGCTGGCTCACCCGATGGGGCGCCGCGCTTTGCAAGCATGGTTCCATCAAGCTTTTACGCGCGTGTCATTCGAATCTGCTGTCACGCATCGCCGCGAAAGAACTGTCATTCCGAGGCCCGCCCGCACTTGTCCTCTGCTGTTCGCGCTGCCGGTTGCAGGGCCGAGGAATCCACCTTCGGTGACCGCGAGGGCGGGCGCGGCAGCCCGCTCCTCACGTGCGGCTGCACCCGGGCTGGATGGAGCCGGGCTCCGGGCGCGGAACAGGCCACCAGCATGCGGAGGGTAGATTTCTCAGTC
>DASTVC010000805.1:0-4720 GCA_035759295.1 Longimicrobium sp.
CCTGGTCTGCCTGCTGCTGCTGGCGGGGTACGGCGTGTACCTGCTGATCCGCTCGCGCCGCCGCCCGCGCGACGGGGACGCGGACGGGGACGCGGAGCCGGCGCCGGCGGCCGCGTGAAGCCCGCCTGGCGCCGGATTCTCGGCGCGCTGCTGATCGCGGCCACGGTCTGGTGGCTGGGGCGGCTGATCGCGGACAACTGGGCGCAGCTGCGCGGCTACGACTGGCGGGTGAACCCCGTGCTGCTGGCGGCCAGCGTGGTGGCGCATGTGGCGGTGCTGGCGTGGGGCGTGTGGGTGTGGAGCCGCGTCCTGCGCCACTTCGAGCACCCGCCCGTACGGCTGGGGATGCTGCAGCGCATCTGGTTCCTGTCGAACCTGGCGCGCTACGTCCCCGGCAAGGTATTCCAGTTCATCGCCGTTGCGCAGCTCAGCCGCAGCGCGGGCCTTTCCGGCGCGGTGCTGCTGACGTCCATGCTGGTGCACACGGGGATGGCGCTGCTCTCCGCCGTGGTCGTGGCCGCGTGGACGCTGTCGGACGCGATCCTTCCCGGTGTGGACCCGCGCTGGCTGATCGCGATCGCGACGATCGGCGCCGCCTTCGCCGTGCATCCCGCATTTCTCAATCGCCTGCTCACCGCCATCCCCCGGCTGCTGAAGAAGGACGTGATCCGCTGGAACGCCGGCTGGATGGACGGGCTGGCGCTGCTGGGGCTGTCGATCGTGAGCTGGATGTTCTACGGCGTGGCGTACCACCTGTTCGTGGCGTCGCTGGCCGACGTGCCCTGGACCCTGCTGCCGCAGCTGGCGGGGGTGAACGCGCTGTCGTTCTTCATCGGCTACGCGTCGGTGCTGCCGGGGGGGATGGGGCTTCGGGAGTTCGCGATGGCGGAGCTGCTGCAGCCGTACCTGCCGGCGGGCGTGGCTGCCGTGCTCGCCATCGCCTCACGCCTGTGGACGATCGCCGCGGAGCTGATCGGCGGATCGGTGGCGGCGCTGCTGGTGCGCGGGGGGCCGGGGGTGGACGCGGCGGCCGCGGTGGCCGCGGCGGGTGGGGAGGATGTCGCAGATGAGCGGGCGCGATGAGCGGGTACCGGATGAGCGGGTAAACCCGCTGCTGGGAAAGCGATAAGCCCCATCCCGCTCGTTCCTCGCGGGACGGGGCTTCAACGGTAGCGGCGTTGCGACTGCGCACCAGTGTCTCCGTACGGCAGGAACGGTCCGCGCAGGCGGACATTGCGTTTTCCAGCCGCGATTTCAATCGCCCGGGGAGGATGGCGGCCCGGCGCCGTCGGGGTCGAGATGGCATTGTGACGCCTCGCGACGACATCGATTCGCGACTGCGGATCCCCTCGGCGATTTCGTTTGCCGGGGAGGATGCCGGCCGCACCGGCCGTGTCGATACGGCATCGTGATGCCTCGTGGCGACATCGACCCGCCACCGCGGATCATCCCCCATCCACCTGTTTCCGCGCCGGAATGGGCGCCGCGGGATGGAAAGAGTAGCGCTCGGCGCGCAGGGGCGGTTACATTTGCGCCACTGCTGGATTGTTACGGAAAATCATCGGAACCGTGAAATGCTGGACGAGCTGAAGAACAAGCTGGGCGAAGAGATCGAGCGCCTTACCCACGAGCTGCAGGTGGTGCTCCCCGAGGCCATCAAGAAGGCCGTGGAGCACGGCGACCTGCGCGAGAACTCCGAGTACAAGTCGGCCCTGGAGCGCCAGCAGTTCGTGCAGGCGCGCCTGAACCACCTTACCCGGCGCGCGGGCGAGCTGTCCAAGATGGACCTTACCCAGATCCCCGCCGACCGCGTGGGCTTCGGCAGCCGCGTTACGGTGGTGGACATGCGCACGCGCGAGGAAGAAACCTACACGCTGGCCTTCGGCGACTTCATCGACCTGGACAGCGGTCAGATCTCCATGGCCAGCGCCCTGGGGCAGACGCTGATGGGCAAGAAGGCCGGCGAAAAGGTGAGCATCCAGCTGCCCCGCGGCGAGCGCAAGCTGCACATCAAGGAGGTGCAGACGCTTCCGCAGATGGTGCAGGGCGGCGAGTAAGCCGGCGGGTACGAAGGTACGAAGGTACGAAACCCCGGCCCTGGTGAATCAGGGCCGGGGTTTCGCGTTGGGTGGATCGGCGATCGGCGTCCGTCGTCAGTTCAGCGGGACCAGGTCGCTGATCAGGTAGCGGACGCCTGCGTCGTTGGCCAGCGTGCCGATCTCCGCCGAGGTGGGGTAGCCGAGCTGGGGATGGTACTCGACGTCCGTGCGCGTCCCGTTCTCCTCCGCCAGTTCGATCTCGTCGAACACCTCGTCGACGGTCAGCACCACCAGCATCTGCTCGCCTTCCGCGATTCGCGCGTTGGGATCGGCGCTCTCCGCCGACGTGACCTGCCCGTCGTGCACCGTAACCTGCACAGGCTGGCTCTCCGGGCAGAAGCAGACAAGCCTGTAGACGTAGCGGTAGTCGTCGATTCCCTGGCGCTCCCACCGCAGGCGGGCAGCGGAGCCACCCTCGGGGCCCCCTCCCAGCGGGGAGCCGCAGGCGGCGAGCAGAAGGAGCGGAGCGAGCGATCGGATCAGTCGGATCATGGGCCGGTTCTGTGGATATGGGGTGCGGTGCCGGTCATGGAAAACGCGCGGCGGTGTCGCATCATGACACCGCCGCGCCTCTGTCCCATCCTGCCGATCCGGACGTCTACTGTGGCGGATGGCCGATGACCTGCGCCATCGTGGCGATCACCGCCTCCGTATCCGTCACCACCAGCGAGTTCGTCGCCTCGCTGACGGCGATGTGGCCGCGCTCCGAGACCACGCCCTCCAGCGCGCGCGCCACGTCCGCCGCGGGGACGTAATTGATACGGAAGACGCGGGTCACCAGCGGGGCCTGCACCGCGTCGCGCGCCAGCCGCTCGAGGGGATCGATCCGCAG
Organism: Longimicrobium sp.; assembly: GCA_035759295.1. Lineage (GTDB taxonomy): Bacteria > Gemmatimonadota > Gemmatimonadetes > Longimicrobiales > Longimicrobiaceae > Longimicrobium. The sequence continues at coordinate 2,932 of DASTVC010000805.1, forward strand.
CATGCCGGGGGCGATCTGGCGCGCCGCGTAGCCGTGCGCCTCCAGGATGGCGCGGAACGCCACGTCCCAGGGCTGGTTGCGCACCTCGGCCGTCACCTTCCCCGCCACGTCCGGCGCCAGCACCACCGACTGCCCGCCGAACTCCGCGAACACCGCCGCCACTTCGCGCATCTCCGTCTCGCGGAACGAGACGGTGATGCAGCGCGGCCCGCCGGCCACGCAGGCGGAGCCCGAGGTCTGCGCGTCCGCGGCAGGCGCCGACAGCATCAGCGCAGCTGCCGCGAGGGTGAGGATGCGGATCATGGGAGGTGGATTCCTGCTGAGGTGACTGCGTGCATCTTAAGATAACACATCGTGTTGGGACGGGAAGCCTCCACGCCGGAGACGCATTCGACCCGTCCACCACGGGTTGAAACCCGCGGCTGGAAAGGCCATAAGCCCCGTCTTTGCTCGTTCCTCGCAAAACAGGGCTTCACCCGCTCGGGTCGTCGGGGGCCGGCGCGCTACACAGTCACCACCGCGCGCGGCGTTCCATCGGCTGCGCCCCGAGCGTGTGGCGCACATGCAGGTGAAGCCCGGTTCGGCGAGTGTAACGAGCCGAGACCGGGCTTATGGCCGTCATAGCCGCGGGCTTTAGCCTGTGGCGGCGAGTCCAGCGCCTACCTCAGAGCGCCCGCAGGTTCTGGATGGTGTAAAGCGTGCCGCTGTCGTTCGCGAGCATGCCGACCTCGGCTTCGGTCGGATAGCCCATCTCCGGATGATACACCGCGCGCACCGGCGTCCCGGCCGACGACGCCTGCCGCATCACCTCGAACAGCCGGTCCACAGTAACAATCCACTCCACCCGCGACTCCGGCGAGGGCGCGCCCGTCGCCGCGTCGCGGACGGACGTGATCGCGCCATTCCGCACCTCAACCCGGTACTCGCCGCGGTGGATGCAGAAGCACGCGATCGTCAGGTCGTACGCGTACGCCGCGGGCCGTCGCGTCTCCCACTTTGCCTGCGCGGCAGCCACGGACCCGCCCGCCGGCGTCTGCGGGCCATCGGCCGGGGGCGCGGGCGGAGTGCACGCCGCGGCCGCCGCGAGCGCGAGGGAGATCAGGACCGGAAAGCGCATGGTGTTCAGGATTCTCGGGAGTGGGATCAGGAGCGGGCCTCGGGAGGATACCGCGCTTGGGGACGTGCGTCTAAGCAGGCAAAAAGGGGACGATTCAGGACGCGACAAGTCATCGTCAGGTCGATTTTATCTTCTCCAACCCGAGCTTGTCTCGGATGACTCGGAACGCCCGAAGCTTGAAGCGATGTGTTTGGTACTCCTGATACCACCACCCTATGAAAGCGCCGATAGCAAGGAGTATAGTAACTCCGGACAGAAGCGGTTGAGGAATCACTGGCCCAGGTAGGAGGTAATTCACGCGTATCGGCTGAAGAATCGCTATAGCAGCGGTAAAAACCAGATTGAGCCACGCGCCTCGGGCAATTCGATCGCGGCTCGTCCGCAGTTGAACTGCGGTCCCAAGCTCGGGAGAATGCAAAGTCACGAATGCCGTTCGGGAAAACTCACATCCGCGATCCGACTCATCCTCCTTACGCCAAGGCAGACCCCGTCGACGCGCGTGCTTTTTTACACGGTGTAGTACTACGGACGCGGTGATATCTACATACATGCCAATGACGTAGACGAGGGGCAGGAGAAGCGTCACATGTCCTGGCTGGAGCGCATGTAGATCCTCAAGAGAAACACCAAGAAGCGGAAGGATCCAGAACATCGCACCGCACCCGGTAACTA
>DASTVC010000806.1:0-13754 GCA_035759295.1 Longimicrobium sp.
GGTGACCGGGTGCTACTGCACGGGATTGCACGTGTAGGGGTTGCCAGGCCTGCGACTCGAAGCGTTGACTTCCGGAGGGAGGCGCCGCGCCGGTATTGCTTCTACGGTGCAGCATGGGGCCGACCGAAGGATCTCGCCGGCATCACCGAGGGGCCGGCTTGGGCGCTCGACGGCCGGCCTCGCGGCGGCGGAGAGGAGGTCCTTCGGTCGCGCGCAAACTGCTGTGCGCATTGACGTTCCGTGTGGCGCTCCCCCAGGAAGTCAACGCTGAAGGTAGAGGGGTTCACCAACACCCTCTCAGGAAATCAACGCTTTGAAGATCCAGCAACACCTCTGACCCCGACGTCCCACCCCAGCCCCGGCGGATGCCGATGATCATCACCCTGCTCTTCGTGTTCGTGCTGGCCGCGTTCGTGGGCTACGAGGTCATCACCCGCGTGCCGCCGCTGCTGCACACGCCGCTGATGTCCGCGACCAACGCCATCTCCGGCATCTCGCTGGTCGGCTCGCTGGTGCTGGCGGGGGCGGACCGGGGGACGCCCGCCACCATCATGGGCTTCATCGCGGTCACCGCGGCCACCATCAACGTGGTGGGCGGGTTCCTGATCACCGACCGGATGCTGAAGATGTTCCGCCGGCGGCTTCCGGGCGGAAGCAGCAACGGGGCGGGGCCGGAGGAAGGGGCCACCCGATGATCGCCCTTCTGCAGGTGGAGCCCGCGGCGGCGGGGCACGGCATCGGGGTGGCGACGGACGCGCGCGGCATCGCCATCCAGCTCACCTACCTGGCCGCGGGCGTGCTCTTCATCCTGGGCCTGCGCTCCCTCACCCGGCCGGACAAGGCGCAGCGGGGGATGCAGCAGGCGGCGCTGGGAATGCTGCTGGCCATCATCGGCACGCTGCTGCACCACGACATCCTTCGCTACGACTGGATCATCGGCGGGCTCCTTCTCGGCACCGCCATCGGCTACCCGCTGGGCATGTTCGTGCCCATGACGGCCATGCCGCAGCGCATCGCCGTGTCGCACATGTTCGGCGCGCTGGCGGCCACGCTGGTGGGCATCGCGGAGTACTGGCTGCTGCGCGGCGAGGTGCCGCGGCCCACGATGGCGGCGCTGGGGTTCGAGGTGCTGTTCGGGGCCATCACCATCACCGGCAGCTTCATGGCGTTCGGCAAGCTGCAGGGCTTCATCACCGGCACCCCCGTGACGTACCGCGGCCAGAACGCCATGAACCTGGCCCTGTTCGCGGCGACCGTCGGCATCTTCGTCTTCCTGATCTTCCGCCCCGACACCCCCGCGCTCTTCTACGCCATGGTGGGGTGCGCGCTGGTGATCGGGGTGCTGATGGTGCTGCCCATCGGCGGCGCCGACATGCCCGTGGTCGTCTCGCTGCTGAACTCGTACGCGGGTCTCGCGGCGGCGGCGACGGGGTTCGCCATCGGCAACACGGTGCTCATCGTCTGCGGCGCGCTGGACGGCGCCAGCGGCCTGCTGCTGAGCATGCTGATGAGCAAGGCGATGAACCGCTCCTTCCGCAACGTGCTGTTCGGGGCGTTCGGCGCGGCGCCGGAGGGGGGCGCGGCCGTGGCCGGGGCGGCGGACCGCCCTGTGCGCTCCACCACGGCGGAGGACGCGGCGGTGCAGCTGGCGTTCAGCCGCGAGGTGGTCGTCGTCCCCGGCTACGGGATGGCGGTGGCGCAGTGCCAGCACGCGGTGCGCGAGCTGGCCACGCTGCTGGAAAAACGCGGCGCGGAGGTCAAGTACGCCATCCACCCCGTCGCGGGCCGCATGCCGGGGCACATGAACGTGCTGCTGGCGGAGGCGAACGTCCCCTACGACCGCCTGTTCGACCTGGACGAGATCAACGACCAGTTCGACCACGTGGACGCGGTGCTGGTGATCGGCGCCAACGACGTGGTGAACCCGGCGGCGCGCACGGACCCGTCCAGCCCCATCGCGGGGATGCCGATCCTGAACGTGGACGCCGCGCGGAGCATCATCGTCCTCAAGCGCAGCATGGCGGCGGGGTACAGCGGCGTGGAGAACGAGCTGTTCTACAATCCGAAAACGGAGATGCTCTTCGGCGACGCGAAGAAGTCCATCGAGCGGCTGGTGCAGGAGGTGAAGGCGTTGTGAACCGGAGTGCGTGAGTACGTGAGTACGCCTTGCCACCCCCACCATGCCGGCGATGCATGAGTGAGAAACACGTCTATTTCGTGCGGCACGGAGAAAGCGAGGCGAACGCGGCGGAGGTCGATCTGGGCGACGTGTCGGTGCTCACGGCGGCCGGCCGGCGGGAGGCGGAGCGCCTGGGCGACCGGCTCCGGTCGCTGGCCGATATCCAGGTCGTCTTTTCCTCGCCGTACCCGCGCGCGGCGGGGACCGCGGCAGAGGTCGCGCGGCGCGTGGGAGCCCCGCTGGAGCTCATGCCGTTGTTCGTCCAGCGGCGCCGCCCGTCGTGCGTGCTGGGGAAGCGGCACTATGACGACGCGGTGCGCGAGGTGATGGAGCAGGTGTTCTGTGGATACGCCCTGGCGGGGCACCGCCATTCCGACGAGGAGAACCTGGACGACCTCAGGGACCGCACGGAGCGCGCGCTGGCGTTCCTGGAAGCCCGCGACGAGACGGCCATCTGCGTGGTGACGCACGGGATGTTTCTTCGCGCCGTTCTGTGTGCCATCCTGGGAGGGCCGCGCTTTCCGGGTGAGCTCTTTCAGCGCTCCATCGAGTGCCTGGAGCCGGCCAACGGGGCGCTGACCTACGTGCGCCGCGAACCTCCCCCACGGCTGCGGACGGGCGAAACCGGCCCGGTCTGGCGGTTGATCAGCTGGAACGACACCGCCCACCTCTGAATCTGGTGTCCGCGGGCACGAACCCGTCGAAGGCGGCGCATCCCTGCACGGGGCCGGTGTACCAGCCGCGCACCAGGTGCCGGCGCCGCCCGCCGTCCTCGAAGGCGTCGCGGCCGTGCAGGCAGAAGCGGTTGGCGACCAGGATCAGGTCGCCGCTGGTCAGCTGCACCCGGCGGTGGTTGGCGGGGTCGCCCACGAAGCGGTGAAGCGCCGCGAACGCTTCGGCGCACGCGGGCTTGGGTGCGGTGGTGTTGTATTCGTGGCTGCTGAAGGCGACGTCCACGAACGGGCCCCGCCGGCGGAGCACGCTCACCGAGGTCTGCACCGGGCCCCGGACGATCGCGACCGCGTCGTCGTCGAAGAGCGGATCCAGATCGCCCGAGCCGCGATGCTCCCGCAGGAAGGGGCGCACGTCGACCAGGACGGAGGCACCGCCGGTCCCCGCGCTCTCGATGCACAGCATGGCGAAGACGCCCGGGAGCTGCGGGGACAGCACGCCGTCCGTGTGGGGAAACAGGGGGCCGTTGTCACTCTGCGGGCGCAGGGTGGAGCGGTCGTTCAGGTGATCGGCCGTGGTCACGTCGGCAAAGGCGCCGTTCTCCGTGTGCGGAATCACCGGTCCGCACGCCGGGACCAGGGCACCCAGCAGCGACAGCCCTTCCTCACGGGTCCGCGCCCCGGTGCGGATCACGCACCATCCCTGTGCGGCCATCTGGTCGGCGTCCCGGGTGAGCGCTTCGAGAATGGGGTCGATGGTCATGCGTTCCTCGCTGTACGGGGTGATGGCCAGAGTTTCCATGAAGGGTGGGGAATCTCGTCGGGATGCCCGGCTGCGTGCGTCTACCGCCTTCTCCACTGCCGCGATTCGCTCAGCCGGCGCAGGTCGTCCACGGCGAACGCGGTGTCTTCCAGCTGGCGGTAGATGCAGATGTCGGCATTGTAGACCACCTCGGGCGCCGGACGCCGTTCCACGAGCGTATCCCAGAATACGTCCACCTCGTTCAGGCCAAAGAAGGTGCGCGACCCGGTAAGGCCGGTGCAGCGTGCATTCACCTCGAAGAAGACGATCTCGTCCCCGCGCATGCGGCCCTGCAGGTTCAGCGGGCCCGACATCCCGCGGAAGGGCTGCGGCAGGCGGGCGACGCTGGCCGCCACGGCGGGCGAGCGGTCGAAGCGCGCCGCGACCGGAAGCCCGTTCTCCAGCGTGTTCACCGTGGCCATCCAGGTGGTGATGCACCCGTCCGCGTCGAACAGGACCTGGATGGAGTACTCGCGGTCCTGCGCCAGCTCGGTGTACTGGGTCACGGAGTGCAGCGGTCCCTCGATGGGCAGGTACTCCTGCACGATCCACTCGTGCGCCCGGTCCGCGGCAAGGGCGATGAACGAGGCCAGCGCTTCCGCCGTCCAGACCAGGCGCACGCCCACGGTGCCGGTGCCGCGGCGCGGCTTTACGATCACGGGAAACCCGCGCGTCCGGACCAGGTGGTCCACCGCGTCGGCATCGCCCGCGAGCACGGTGGCCGCCGCGGAAAGCCCGATCTCTTCCAGCAGCGCGGCGGTCTCCATCTTGTCGAGGCACGCCGCCGCGAGCTCCTGGTCGGGACACACCGCCACCGCGCCGCGCGCGCGCAGCTCGTCCCGGATGCGTGCCAGGGCCGGGACGTCGCGGTCGCGGCAGGGGATCACCAGCCGCGCCCCTTCCTCTTCGGCCATGCTCAGGACGGTTCGCGACCACTCGTCGGGGTCCTGCTCCGACGCGGGAGCCAGGCGGCAGGCGTCGGCGCGGAACACGCCGGAGTGGAACGGCTCGGCGTTGGTGGTCGCGGCCGTGTAGGCGTGGGCGCTCCTGCGGATGGCCGTGAGCACGGCATTCCCCACCCCCGTTCCCCCGCTCGTAAGCAGCACGCGCCGCGTCATGCGCACACCTCCGCGCCGATGTTCCCGCGGACGCGCAGGACGCGCTCGCGCACGTGCGGCAGCAGGTTCCGGCCTCCCGCGTCCAGCACGGGGCGGCGCGTGACGTAGCGAAAGAGGAGCGAATGCGCGTCCAGCGAAACGCCGGGCCGCGGAATGAACTCCAGCACGTCGTCCGCATCCCCGTCGGCGGCGTCTTCAGCGTCGCCGTCGCCGGGGACGGGGAGTGGCGGGCCGTTGTAGCAGAACACCTGCGACAGCGGCCCCTGCCGGCGGGTGACGTCCGCCAGGGAGGGTCCGGGCGGGGTGGGCAGGCCCAGGTGCGCGCGGATGTGCTGCACGTAGACGTCCTCGGCGCCGGCCTCGCGCATCAGCGTCGCACCCAGGTGGGACGAGCCCTGAAAGCGCGGGTTGAGCTCCGATACCAGCACCTCGCCGCGGTGGATCATCAGGTCCAGGCCGAACGCGCCGCGAAAGCCGTAGCCGTGCATCCAGCGGCCCACCGTTCCCAGGATCGATTCCACGCGCGCGGCCAGCGGGGGGTCCACGACCTCGGCGGCGCGTCCGAAGTCGTTGCCGCAGTAGCCGAACCGGCGGGTGGTGCAGGCGGGGGCGCCGATCACCTGCAGAGAGAGCGGGTGGGTGGATACGCCGCCGTCGGCGTGCACGCAGCCGGTGACGTTCAGCGACAGGGGGGATTCGAGGTAGGCGGCGGCGGAAAGGAACGCCGGCGTCTGCGGGTCGGCCAGCAGCCGGGCCAGCTCCGCGCGGCTGTGGACGAGGAACATCCCCTGGCCCCCGGTTCCCGAGGGCGGGCTCACCACCACGGGGTAGGGGAGGTCCGGGGGAGGTGCATCTCGCGTAAAGTGGTGCCAGCGCGGTGCGGGCACGCCGATCCTGTGGAACTGGTCCAGCACCCACGGCTTGCTGTTGAACATCGCCTCCAGCTCGGGCGGGTTGCCCAGCAGCGTGACGTTCGGCGTGGTCAGCGCGATGCGGGTCGTCGCCCGGTAGGCGAAGAAGGGGAGCAGCGTGACCGGCCCCGACCGGGCGAGCCCGCGCACCAGGTCCACGATGGGCCGCAGGTGCTCGGCGCCGATCTCGTCGAACGAGCGGCAGTCGTAGTCGAAGCGGTGGCCGGTGGCGTCTTCCACGCAGTGGCCCTCCGTGCCCGGCCGCAGGAGCTGCGCGCCGCCGATGAGGGAGCACGCGGCGGCCAGGTCGCAGACGTCGCGCAGCGGCGCGCCGTCGGTGACCTTGGAGCTGAACCACACCACCCGGCCCAGGGAGGGGAACGTCGTGCTCATTCGCCCTCCGTGACCACCAGCACCACGTGCCGCGCGTCGTCCAGCCAGCGCAGGGCCGGGTCCTCGCCACGCACGGCGTGAAGCGCGAACAGCCCCGCCAGGGCGGCCAGGCCGGTGGGTCCCGGCCGCAGCCCGGCGGCCGTCAGCGTTTCGAACGCATCCGCGCACCACGCGTCGCTCATGGTGACGACGCCGTCGAGCCCGTACAGCAGGTCCTCCCAGGCCGTGAACGACGGGGTCTGCGCGTTGAGTCCCGCCATGGTGGAGTCGAAGGGTGTCTTCACGGTGGAGATGTGTCCCGCGGCGATGGAGAGCGCGGCGCACGCGGCGGTGGCCGGCTCTACCCCCACGACGCGCGTCACCGCGTCACGGGCGGCGGGGCAGGCGCGGAAATGCCGGATCGCCGCGGCCGCCAGCCCGCCCACGCCGATGGGGACGAGCACCAGGTCCGGCAGGGGCAGCGCCTGCCTGCACAGCTCCTGGTGCACCTCCCGGAAGATCGTGCCGGTACCCTCGATGGTCCACTGCGGAGTGGGGTCGTCCGGGTGCAGCGCGGTGTCGGAAACCAGCAGGCCCGCCGCGCCCGCCGCGTCGGCTGCGCAGGCCGCCCACTGCACCGCGTCGTCGTAGGCACCATCCACTACGCGGACCACGGTCCGTTCGCGCTCGATCGCGGCGATGCGTTCCGGCGCCGTGCCGGCTGGCACGAAGATCTCGGCCCGCAGGCCGTGCAGGCGCGCCAGCCGCGCGACGGCGCAGCCGTGATTGCCGTCGGTGCCGGCGAAGAGCGTCCGTACCTGCGAACCCCGGCCGTCGGCCCCGCGCCCCTGCAGGGCGGCGTGCAGCGCCCACGACGCGCCCAGGATCTTGAACGAGGTGGTGCCGCAGCGGTTCCGTTCGTCCTTGACCCAGATCCGCTCATGTCCCAGGCGCGGCGCCAGCTCGTCCAGGTTCACCAGCGGCGTGGGGGCAAAGTACGGCTGACGCGTGTGCCACTGGTACGCGGCTTCCCGCGGCGGCCGGTGGGAGTATGTGCGGCGCGAACTGTTCTGGATAAAGGCTGCTTCCAGCATGCAGTCCCTCCGAATGATCCTGACGTGGCCCGCGGAGTTGTTCCGCGCGGCCTGATGACATGAAAGGTGGTGCTTCCGTCGCTGCCGGTAAGATCGCCGCTGAACCGGACCCGGGCGGCGAGACGGGGATGGGGGAGGGTGAGGAGCGGGCGAGTGCGCCCTGTCGGCCTGGCTGGTAACAGATAGTTTTGCCGGGGGCGGCGGTCAAGGCGCTTAACGTCCGCTTGAGGACGGACGCGCTGGGCGCCGCCGGTGACGCCTCGGGTGTGGGCCGCGTGCGTTGCTCCGGAGGTTCGATCCACCCCGGGGCGCTACCGACGTGGTGAACCGGCGGCCCGCACGAACCCGTCCCGCTCGATCGCCGGGATGCCGGTCTTGAACGTGGATGCCGCGCGGCGCATTATCGTGCTAAGCGCAGGATGCGATGAAGGCCGGGAAGCGAAGTGCGAGAGTGCGAGGCGGCTGGCGGGTGGGCTACCCGGGCAAGGAGCGCTGAGATGGGCGTCGTAGAATCTGCCACCCGGCTGTTCGAGCTGATGGGTGCGACGGATGACACCTTCACCAGGTATCTGCGTCCCGGACTGCCGGAAGCGCGCATCCGCGAGATCATGGCGCCCGCCGGCGTGGAGCTGCCGCGGGAGGCGATCGACTTCTACCGCGCCTTCAGCCTGCCCGCCGGCTACCAGTACTCCGACGATCAGCCCACGCTGTACGGCATCTACTGGCTGCTCGCCCTGGAGGACGCGGTCGAGCAGCACGCTTTACGGGCTGATCTGTACCCGTCCGCGGAGGAGGCGCCTGCCGGCAGCGCGGGGTGGTTTCCGCTGCTTCAGGAGGACGCGAACTTCTACATGCTGAACACCGCGCACATCGCCGAGGGCGCCTGCGCCATCCTCGACGTATCCGAGTACGACGACGCACGCACCGCCTTCGTGAGCATGGAGGCGATGTTCGACACCCTGTACCACTGGGTCCTGGAAGGCGCCCTGCCGATCGAGGACGGCCACGTGGCCGGCGATTACGAAGGGGACCCGGAGCGCGTCGCGGAGATCGCCGCGAGGTTCAATCCGGGCGTGGGGCGATGGGTAACGCGGTAGCCTGACGGACCGTTCGCTGGACGGGACCCGGTGGTGGAGGAGGGTGCGTGATCGATCGGCGGGCGGGGATTCAGCCATGGATGATCGGACGGGAGCCGTCCCGGTGGCTGCAGACCTGGGTCGGGTTCCTTTTGTGCCCTCGTAAACCTTTGGTGGAGGCCGCGTTGCTTGATCGGCTCCTCCGTGGGAAGCACATTCCCCCAAGAAAGCTCCAGATGAACCGCGGGATGTGTATCACACGATCCAGTCCATCTCCTCTTGCGATACTTTCTTTTTGCGAACATACTTGATGAAGTGCAGCGGACAAAATCCACTTTCTCTCAGAGGGCGCACATGAAGTTCTCCAGATCCGTCCCCGCCGCAGTGCTCACGCTGATCCTCACCGCCGCGTGCGACACCCCGAACGCGCCGGTCGGCCCCGGGCCTGACGATGCGGCGCTCGACCGGGCGTCGGCGCCGGGGCAGATGCGCACCCCCGACGACGAGTTCGCGCGGGTGGCGCGGGCAGAGGTCCCCGGGTTCGCCGGGTTCTACCTGCAGGACGACGGCACCCCCGTGGTGCGCCTGGTGGACCCGTCGCAGCGCGGCGCCGCCCAGCGCTACCTGGCGCAGGAATTTGTCCGGGCGCGCGGCGGGCGCCGCGCCGGGGCACCCGCGCAGCCGGTGTTCCTGAACGCCGCGTACGACTTTGCCCAGCTCAAGGAATGGGCGGAGGCGCTCACGCCCCTGCTGCAGCAGAGCGGCATTTACCTGATCGACGTGGATGAGGTGCAGAACCGCGTGCTGGTGGGCGTGGACGGCCCCTCGTCGGCCGGTGCGGTGCGCTCGGAAGGCGCCCGGCTGGGCATTCCCGCGGCCGCGCTGGCCACGCAGACGCAGCCCGCGCCCCAGGTGCGCGCCACCGTGCGCGACCGGTTCACCACCACGGTGGGCGGCATTCAGATCGCGTTCAGCGGGTACCTGTGCACCCTGGGCTTCAACGCACGCCGCGTTTCTACCGGAGCCAACATCTACGTCACAAACTCGCACTGCACGGGAACGCAGTACGTGAGCGACGGGATCGCCATCTACCAGAACACCAACGCGGCGGGGAACCAGATCGGCAACGAGGTCGCCGACCGCGGCATGTGGGCGTGCGTGACCGGCGTGGCCAGCTGCCGCCAGGCCGACGCGGCCTACATCAGCAACAACGGCACGCGCACCGTGGGGCAGGGCGGCATCGCGCGCACCGCGTGGAACACGGGCGGGGCGGGCGGGCTCACCGTGACGGGGGAGTACGACGTGATCGGGCGCTACACGGGCACGCTGCCGGTGGGGAGCTATCTGGACAAGACGGGGCGCACCAGCGGGTCCACGTACGGCCAGGTCACCAACTCGTGCGTGACCATCGGCAGCCTGCGCTGCCAGGACATCTCCAAGGTGTGGTCGGAGGGCGGCGACAGCGGGTCGCCAGTCTTCGTCTACATCGGCGGCGCCGGCACGGCGGAGAACGACGTACAACTGCACGGGGTGATGTGGGGCGGTCCGGGCACCGACTACACCACCACCTACTCCAGCCGCCTGGCGGGCATCGAGGCCGACCTGGGCGCGCTGAACAACCTCTGCCGCCCCGGCTACGGCTGCTGATCGGCGCACGAGGATGGACGAAGCCCGCCGGGAGAGCACCCCGGCGGGCTTCGTCGTGGACAGCACTGATTCCGCGGGGCTGATGTGGAGGGCGGAAGGGCTGTTTTCCCCCCTTCGCGTCAGCCGGCGGCGTCCGGGCTCCGGGCGTCCATCGGCCGGCCGAAGACCCGGCGGAAGCGCGGCGACCAGGACAGCGCCTTCGCCCGGAGAAAGGGCCGCTTCCACCAGGGGGGCGTCTCGGGCGCGTAGCCCAGCCGCTCGGCCAGGCGGCCCGTGCAGGCCGCCGCCACCTCCCGCTCGCCGGGAGTGAGGATGGCCGCCCGCTCGCCGTGGGACACGGAGACTCCATCGCCGGAGAACGAGCTGTTGCTGCCCACCGGCATCCCCACCACCGTGGGGCTAAGCAGCGACGGGAGCGGCTCGATCTCCAGGAATGCGGCCACGCGGGCCATCACCTCTTCCGGCGCCGCGCTCAGGTCCTCGTACCGCACGAGGTGAAAGCGCTCCGGCGCCCGCCGCGACCACCGCAGCGCCACCCGGTACGACGCCGCCAGGTCGCGCAGCACGGCCCGGGGCGCGGCGAGCGAGCCGAACGCCTGCTCCTGCAGCCGCTTTTGCGACGCGAAGACGGCCAGCGGGTCGCGGACGATATGGAGCACCTTTGCGTCCGGGAACGCAGCCCACAACCGGTCGAGATGGCGCTCGTTCGTCGGCGTCTTGTCCACCCACCGGCGCACCCGCGCGTCCGGGCCCCGCGTGCGCCACGCCCAGGCGAGCGCCACCGCCACGTGCGGCGCCATCTCTCCAAGGTCGCGCCGCACGGCGGGGAGCCACGCCAGCAGCGCCCGCGCGAAGTCGACGTACGGCGAGCCGACGGGGCCGCTGCGTCCCAGCAGCCAGTACGGCGCGGGGAGATGGGGGTTCGCCAGGCGGCGGAGCCATTCCTGCCCCAGCGCGGGGAGCCGCTCCTCCTCCGGGAGCCGCATGAGCCGCGGGTGCAGCGAGGTGAGCCAGCTCCCCTCGACGGGGAGGACGGCGAGCGCGGGGTGGCCGTCCAGCAGGTTGCGCAGGAGCGTGGTGCCGCTGCGGTGCGTCCCGCAGACGAACACCGGGTGCGCCGCCAGCCTTCGCCCCCAGTCCAGGTCGGCGGGCGGGAGAGGGGTGGGGCCGGCTGCCTCGGCGGCGAGCCAGGCGGCGTGGGACCAGCGCGCCGCCGCATCCAGCAGCTCGCGGCTCGACGGGCCGTGCACCCTGCTGGGCGGCAGGTGTCGGTCGAGCGCGCGTTCCGGGCCGAGAAGGTCGTTCGACATGCCGAACCTGGCTAACACCGCGCGGGGTGCTGGCGCAAGTTGACTTCGGCCTGCGGCCGAGGCTGCGCGGTGCGGAGTCCACACAGCCCCCTCATCGAGGATGTACGAAGCCCGCCGGGGAGCACCCGGCGGGCTTCGTTTCCCTTCCGCGGCACGGGAATCCGGCGATCTCGGAGGCGGTTACCGCACGTACCCCTCGGTCGCCAGCATGGCGCCCATGCGGTCGTAGACGGCGGGATCGTCGGGCGTCCACGCGGCCAGGCCGTCTACGTAGCGGTTGTACATGCAGAACGCCGCGGCGATCAGCACCGTGTCGTGGATGTCGGCGTCGGTCGCGCCGTGCGCGCGGGCGGCCTGCACGTCTTCGGCGCGGACATTCTGCCCGCCCTGCTGCACCCGGCCGGCGATGGAAAGCAGCGCGGCGAGCTTCGGGGTAACCGGTGCCGTGAGGGGATCGGTCTGCACGGCGTCGACCAGCGGGGCCTCGTTTCCCAGCAGGTGCCGCGCGGCGGCGCCGTGCGACGACGCGCAGAAGGTGCAGCGGTTCAGCGTGGAGACGTGCGTGGCGATCAGCTCGCGCTCGGCGGGCGACAGGCCGCCGGGGCGCCGCAGCAGCACCTGCGCCAGCGCGGAAAGGATGCCGCCGGTCTCGGGATCGAAGTCCATCAGCGACCGGATTCCGGGAATTCCGTCGCGCACCGCGATGTGGGCCATGGGATCATCGTCAGGGAAAGGGTGATCGGACCCGAACAGTAACGCGAGCCGCCTTGGCGCGCACCCATCTCACGGTCGAACCCATCAATCCGGCGATTCCGTCGCGTCCGTCGCGCCGATCCCTCCTCCGGCTCGCTTGCGCCGCGGCGGGTCGGTCCGTACCATGCCGCGCCGCGCGGGGGATGACCCGCGCATCTTCCCTCTCGCCAGCAGCCATGCCCACGCATCCAGACGCCGCGGACGATGCCGCCGCGACCGCGACCGACCGGCTGATCGATCGCATCCGCCGGATCGGATCGGCGTGCGTGGTGGGGCTGGACCCCAACCTGGGGCGCATCCAGGGCGTTCTTCCCACGGCTGGCCCCGCATCCACCGATCCGAAAGCGTGCGCGGACCGCATCGCCGATTTCAATCGTCTGGTGATCGACGCGGTGCACGACCTGGCGGCGGCGGTAAAGCCCCAGTCCGCGTACTACGAGGTGTATGGCGAGCACGGCATCCGCGCGTTGCGCGAGACGGTCGCGTATGCGCGGACCAAGGGGCTGCCGGTAATCATGGACGCCAAGCGCAACGACATCGGCGAGACGGCGCGGGCGTACGCGCGGGCCTACCTGGGGAGCGAGGATGGGCCTTCGCCGCTGGATGCTGATTTCCTCACGGTGACGCCGTACCTGGGGATGGACGGAATTCAGCCGTTCATCGACGCGTGCCGGGCGCATGGCAAGGGGATCTTCGTGCTCGTAAAGACGTCGAACCCCGGCTCGGCGGACCTGCAGGACGTGCACTGCGACGGCGCGCCCATGTACGAGCGCGTGGCCCGGCTGCTGGCGCCGGAGGCGGACGCGCTGGTAGGGACTTCGGGATACAGCGCCATTGGCGCGGTGGTGGGCGGCACCTGGCCCCAGGCCGCGGCGTCCATCCGCGGCATCCTGCCCCGCTCGCTGTTCCTGGTGCCCGGCTACGGCGCGCAGGGCGCCGGCGCGGAGCAGATGTCTGCCTTCTTCAACCCCGACGGCCTCGGCGCGCTGGTGAGCGCGTCGCGCAGCATCCTCTATCCCCCCGCCCAGCAGGTTGCCGAGCTGGGTGCCGAGGGCGCCATTCGCGCGGCGGCCCGGGAGATGGTGGAGGACGTCCAGCGCATCGCGGGAGGACAGCGTGACGCGTGACGGGGCGGATCGGGGATGAAAAAGAAGCCCGCCGGAGCGTTGTCCGGCGGGCTTCGTTCGTCTTGCCGTTCGCGATGCTACTCGCAGGCCCGGGTCAGGCCGCAGAACGTATCGTCGTAGGTCTGGCAGGTGGCCCGCGGGCACGAGTTGCCGACGAAGGTGGCGGTGCAGTCGGGCGTGGCGGCGTGCGCCTGGACCGTGCCCGGCGCGTCGGCGGCGGCCGCGGTGGGGAACGATTCCACCCGCAGCTCCTCGCAGTTCAGGCGCAGCTTCTTCATCGTCGCGATCTCCGTGATTGGATGATGGCTCCGGCTCGACCCACGCCCGCCAATGCAGGAGACGCACCATCCGCTTTCGCCCGATCCGCGAAGCCAGTCATCCTGTGACCGTGTCGCCCCACCGAAACCCGAAGCGTTCGGTCGCGCACAAACGATTGCTTGGCTTACGGTTCCGGGTGTGCGCTCCCTCAGAGGGTGTTGCCAGACCGTCCACAAGCGTTGACTTCCTGGAGGGAGGCGCCGCTCCGCAAACTATTTTCAGGTAAAGGGTTGGCGCCGACTGAAGGACCTTGTCTGCCTGACTGAGGGACTTGAACGGAACCCGAGGGCTGGGCTTCGCGCGACCCGACAAAGATCCTTCGGTCGCGCGCAAGCTTCTGTGGTTATGAAAGTTACGGGGCGTGCGCTCCCTCAGG
>DASTVC010000807.1:0-7219 GCA_035759295.1 Longimicrobium sp.
GATGAGCTTGATCCACTGGCCCACCTTGGCGCGCGCCGTCATCACCACCTCGCGTCGGCGCCCCGCCATGGCGGCGACGGTCTGCCGCGCGCACTCCTCCGGCGTCATCACCTCCGCTTCGTGCACCGGGTTCGCGACGAGCGGCTTTCCGTCCGGCCCGTAGGCGCGCGTGCGGATCCCCGTGCTCACGAAGCCGGGGTAGATCATCGTCACCGAGACCCCTTCGTCCGCCAGCTCGATGCGGATGGCGTCGAAGAAGCCGCGCATGGCGTGCTTGCTGGCCGCGTATCCGCTTCGCGTAGGCACTCCCGTGAGGCCCGTGAGGCTGCTGACGCCCACGATGCGGCCGCGGCTGCGCTTGAGGTGCGGCAGCGCGGCGTGGGTGCACCAGACGCTCCCCATGTAGTTCACGCGCATCATGGTCTCGAACGGCGCCAGGTCCGTCACCTCGTCCAGGCGCGCCCACATGCTCACGCCGGCGTTGTTCACCAGCGTGTCGATGCGCCCGAATTCCTCCACCGTGCGGTCGATCAGCCGGCGGCACTGCGCCTCGTCGCCCACGTCGGTGGGGATGGCGACGGCGCGGCCGCCGCGGGCGCGGCACTCGGCAGCCGTGGCCTCCAGCTTGGCGGCGTCGCGCGCGGCCAGGGCCAGCCACGCGCCCTGGTCCGCCAGCTGGAGCGCCACCTCGCGCCCGATGCCGTCGCTGGCGCCGGTGATCACCACCACGTTGTCGCGAAAAGGCGTGGCCATGGGGGTGTCAGCTCTTTGGCCTGGCGCCGGACTTCTGCTCCTCCGCCTGCATGGCCTCCATCATCGCCTGCATGAGCTCGGGCATGGCGCTCTGCAGGCGCTCCATGACGATGCGCTGCGAGGCGGCGCCGATCTCCGGCAGCGTTTCGACCACCCGCTGGCCGATCGGCGTGCGGTAGAAGGCGGTGAGGCCGCGGATCTCTTCTTCGGTAAAGGCGTCCGCGTACATGCGGATGAAGTCGGGCTCCATCTCGTCGTAGCGAAAGTGCTCGTCCATGAACTCGCGCAGAACGGCGCGGATCTCGGGCGTCATCTCGCCGATCCCGCCCTGCTCCAGCCCCAGCTCCATCCCGCGGATGAAGTTCTCTCGGGTGCGGCTTACCTCCAGCAGCTCGCGCACGGCGGCCACCTCGCCCGGCGTGGGCTCCGGCTGCGCGGCGGCGGGCGCGGCGGCCAGCACCAGCGCCAGGATCATCAGCAGTCTCTTCATCTTACGCGTCCTCGGAGAGTGAGTGGGGGATGCCGAACCAGTCCAGGCGGTGTTGATAGACGTGCAGCGACGTTGATTTCCTGGGGAAGGCGCCGTCGGAGCTTCCTCGGAGGGTGTTGCCAGACCTCTACCGAAGTGTTGACTTCCTGAGGGAGCGCCACGCGCAACCTGAATACACACAAGTGCTTGCGCGCGACCGAAGGATCTCCTCTCCGCCGCTGCGGGGCCAGCTGTTGAGCATCGGAGCCGGCCCCTCGGTAATGCCGGCGAGATCCTTCGGTCGGCACCAGGCTCCACTGAAGCATCAGGTTACGGCGTGGTGCCTCCCTCAGGAAGTCAACATTTTGGACGGTTCAGCAACACCCTCTCAGGAAATCAAGCTCTGGGGAGATTCTCAGATATCCTCTGGGGTTTGGCAATTCTTTGCAGCTTCGGCTTGGCGGACGCGGCGGCGCTGGAATCCGCCGCCGCGCCCTGCTCATCGAACATCACCCGTTCACCCGTTCACCCTCACACCCCCACCAGCTGCACCTGGCCGTCGAAGATGCGGATCTTCTGGCCGTCGAACTTGGTAAGCTCGAAGTAGGCGTCATCCTCGTTGAAGCCCAGCGACATCTCCTGCAGCAGGGCGATGGCCACCGATTCGCCGAAGGGGAGCGACTCGGTGTAGTCGCTGCGCCAGTGCACGCCGGCCGCGTTGCGGAAGATGGCGATGTTGCCGGCCAGCTTGTTCAGCTCGCCGCCCACGTTCAGCGGGGGCTCTCCCACCGGCGCCGAGTAGGCCACCAGCGACAGGCCGTCGGTGCTGGCCAGCACCGGGTTTTCAATGGTCGTGTCCTCGTCGAAGAACGCCTTGAGGATGGTGGCCATGGCGCCCGCCCCCGTGGCGTGGCCGGCCCCGTACGCCGGGTGCGTGGGCGCGCCCTCGGGGTACGCCTGCGGCAGCAGGTACGACTGCGGGTAGCGCTCGCCCACCTGGCCAAAGTACGGCGCCAGCCCACCCGTGCGGAGCGAGTTGACGATGCTTCCGTGCAGGGCGTAGTTGCGGCCCTGCGCCCCGCCGCTGTTGGTCCAGTTGATGTGGTTGTGCACGCGCCCGCCATACTCCTCGGGCCGCAGCCGGCGGTGGACGCCCCACTTCTGCCACCAGGTGGCCCGCAGCGCCCGCCCCATGACCTCGCTCAGCACCTGCAGCAGGTGGATGGGGCCGAAGGTGGCGAACCCCACCTGCTTCTTTGCGTCCATCGCCGTGCCCGGCGGGTCGTACGGGTTGCCGTCGTTCTTGGGGAACTCAAGGTCGATTCCCGGGCGCCCGGTCACGCCGGCCTGAAAGGTGAGCTGGTTGCCCGTGGGCTCCGACATCAGGATCCACGCGGCGTTGTAGAACGCGTCGATCACCTGGTCAAAGTGCACGTAGACGGTCCCGTCGCGCAGGTTGCGGATGAAGCGGCGCACGGTGTCGAACTGGTCGCTGCCGCGCGTGTCCACGCCGTTCTGCGCGTCCAGCCAGGGGGTGAAGGTGGTCAGGTAGTCGGCGGCGCCGCCCAGGGTGGGATAGCCCAGCACCGTAAGCTGCCGCTGGTCGATCACCTGCGAGCCGTAGGTGATGTACCCCTCGTTGGCGTCGCGGCCAAGGCCGTCGGGCTTGCGCGGGTCGTTGTTCCCCTTGAGCAGGAACTGGCTCACATACGGTCCCACCTGCTCGCCCGGGTAGATGCCGCGAAAGACGTTCTGCGCCGTCACGTTGACGGTGCCGCCGAACCGGGGGAACTCGTTGTTGAGGGAGGAGATGGCGGCCGCCACCAGGGAGTCGCTCCCGTAGGCGTTGAAGTGGACGTCGCGCGCGACCGCCATCCAGTACAGCTCGCCCGCCTCGTGCGCCGCCACGTCGCTGTCGAAGCGCGGCGCAGGGGGCAGCGTGCGCTCCTGCGGGTCGGGTCCGGAGATGTCGAACGCCAGCCCCGACTGCGGGTTGGTGAGCTTGAGCGCCGTGGACGACGCGAGCTCGATCTCCTCGAAGTCCGCCGGGTCCTCGCTCTGCAGGGCACGCAGCAGCGTGGCGTACGAGCCGGGGTCAGGGTCGCCCAGCGAATCGTGCTTGAGGCTCTTGGAGAAGTTGCCGGCGAAGCGGCGCTCCGGGTAGTTCACCTCGTCGTTGTTGTTGGCGTGCTCTTCGTGCGCCCGTCTGGCGGCGACCCCGGCGGCCTGCACGCGGACCTCGCGCGCGGCCAGCTTGCGCGCCTCCACCCGGCGCGGCGGGCTGGCCGCCGGGGTGTTGAAGTTGTCCAGGACCGCCGTACCCGGCGACACCGCCGCCGCCCCCGCACCCAGCGCCACGATGGCGGAATTCAGCGCCGCGGGCGTCGGGGTGCGGCTGATCTCGTCCCACGTTCCGCCGTCCGCCGAAGTCTCGAAGTACACCGTCCCCGCCCGCTCGCGCATCCGAAGCCAGCGGTGCACGGCGGGATCGTAGGCGATGAAGGTCTGGGTGAGAACCCCCGAGACCCGCGTGGACGCGAACAGGGAGCGGTAGTTGGCCCCGATGGTCACGTAGTCGCCGCTGGGCGGGGTGTTCTGTACGCTCATGTACGCGTACCCCGTCCGCAGCACGCGGGGGAGCTCCACCCGCACCTCCGACTCCGTGAAGTCCCAGGTGGTGACGGAAGTGTACGTCCCGGAACTCCCCGCGGTGCCGCTCAGGGGGCGGATCTCCAGGCGCCCGTTCACCTCCTGGATCTGGCCCGCGGCCACCCACTTCGCGGTGTCGGTGGAGTTGTCGTTGAAGTTGTCGACGAGCTCGTATGTCTTTGCCATGTCAGGCTCCCGCCAGGGTCTTTCGCCGCCCCGCCGCGGATGTGCGGCGGGGCCCGCTGCCGGGTCGCTGTGCCGGCGTGGCCTGGCTGGCCAAGTCTCTCTCCGTCGAACCATCCATCCGGACACGCAAGGCCCCCGGCCGGCGCTGTGCCGGCGGGGGCGTCACGGGTCCCGGATCACTCGATGTTCATCCACCGGCCGCGGCGAGATCATCGCCGCGGCCGGGTCCGGCTTACGCCACCACCGGCTCCACCCTGCCGTCGAAGATGCGGATCTTCTGCCCGTCGAACTTCGTCAGCTCGAAGAACGCGTCGTCCTCGTTGAAGCCCAGCGACATCTCCTGCAGCAGGCCGATGGCGATGGCCTCGCCGAGAGGCAGCGACTCGGTGTAGTCCGAGCGCCAGTGCACGCCCGCCGCGTTGCGGAACAGGGCGACGTTGCCGGCCAGCTTGTTCAGCTCGCCGCCCACCGTCATCAGCCCCGCGTCGTCGCCCGTGTAGGCCTGCAGCGCGGTGCCGGTGTCATTGGACTCCACCGGGTTCTCGATGGCCTTGTCCTCGTCGAAGAACGCCTTGAGGATGGTCACCATGGCCCCGGAGCCCGTGGCGTGGCCGGCGCCGTACGCCGGGTGCGTGGGCGCGCCCTCGGGGTACGCCTGCGGGAGCAGGTACGAGTCGGTGAACGGCCCGCCCGTGGTGAACAGCTGCAGCAGCTCACCGGTCTCGATGGAGTCGGTGATGCTGGGGTCGAGCGGGTACGAGCGCCCCGCCGTGCCCCCGCTCTGGTTGAACAGCACCTGGTTGTGCACGCGGCCGCCGTACTCCTCCGGCCGCAGCCGGCGGTGCACCCCCCACTTCTGCCACCACACCGCCCGCAGCGCGCGGCCCAGCACCTCGCCCAGCACCTGCAGCAGGTGGGTGGGCCCGAAGGTGTTGAAGCCCGCCTGCGTGCGGCTGTCCATCGCCGTGCCCGGCGGATCGTACGGGTTGCCGTCGTTCTTGGGGAACTCCAGCATCAGCTGCGGAAGCCCGGTGCGGCCCGCGTTGGTGAGCTGGTTGCCCGTGGGCTCCGACATCAGGATCCAGGCGGCGTTGTAGTACGCGTCCAGCACCTGGTCAAAGTGCACGAACGTGGCACCCGCGCGCAGGTTGTAGATGAACCGCTTGGTGGTCTCGAAGGTGTCGCTGCCCCGGAAGTCCTGGCCGTTCTGCACGTCCAGCCAGGTGGGGAAGTCCGTCAGGTAGTTGGCCCCCGGGGTGGCGGAGAACAGCCGCTGGTCGATGTTGCGCGACCCGTACGAGATGAAGCCGTCCGTGGCGTCGAGCCCCTGCCCGCTGGGCTTGCGCGGGTCCACGTTCCCCTTGAGCAGGAACTGGCTCACGTACGGCCCCACCTGCTCGCCGGGGTAGATGCCGCGGAACACGTTGCGCCCGGTGACGGGCACCGTGCCCCCGAAAAGGGGGAACTCCAGGTTCAGCGAGCCCACCGCGGCGTCGACGGTGGGATCGGTCTCGTAGTCCAGGAACGGCACGTCGCGGGCGGCGGCCATCCAGTACAGCTCGCCCATCTCGTGCGCGGCCACGGCGCTGTCGAAGCGCGGCGCCGGCGGCACCGTGATCTCCTGCGCGTCGGGGCCCTCGATGTCGAACGCCAGCCCGGACTGCGGGTTGGTAAGCTTTACCGGCGCTCCGGCCGGCCCCAGGATGATCTCCTCGAAGTCGTGCGGGTCGCGGCTTTCCAGCGCGCGCAGCACCGACGCGTACGACACCGGCTCGGGGTCGCCGAAGTCGTCGTGCCGCAGGCTCTTGGAGTACATGCCGGCCAGCTCGCGGCCGGTCCAGGTGGGGTAGTTGGTCTCGTCGTTGTTGTTCACGTGCTCATCGTGCCGGCGCCCGGCCGCCACCTGCGCCGCCTGCACCCGCACGTCGCGCGCGCTCAGCCGCCGCTCCTCCACGCGCCGCGACAGGTCGGTGTTCTGCACGTTGAAGTTGTCGAACACCGCCAGCCCCGGCACCGGGCGCGAGGCGGACGTCCCCGCGCCCATCCGCAGCTCCACCGCCGTGAGGGTGAAGGGGTGGCCCACGGTAGAGGCCAGCACCGTCCAGACGGTGCCGTCGGGCGAGGCCTCCCAGTACACGCTTCCCGAGTTCTCGCGAATGCGCAGCCAGCGGTGCAGGCGCCGGTCGTACGGCACGCGGGCCAGCGTGGTGTCGGTGCTGGAGATGCGGTAGCCGGCCAGCACGTTGCCGTTGCCGATGGAGATGGACACCCCGTCGGTGGTGCCGATCCCCGCGCCCATGAAGGTCCAGGCGCCGGTGCCGGGCGAGAGCGTGCGCTCCACCTCCACGCGCACCTCCGACTCGGTAAGGTCGTACGTGGTGGCCGAGACCAGGCCGATGTACGACGGCGACGCCTGGTTGCCGGCCGGGCGCATCTCCAGCCGGCCGTTCACCTCGCGGATGTCGCTTCCCGTGGGCGTGACCGTCCACAGCGACAGGTTGATGGTGTCGTCGTTGAAGTTGTCGACGAGCGTGTGTGCCTTTGCCATCGTTGCTGCTCCTGCCAGGGTTTCGCCGCCCCGCCGCGGATGTGCGGCGGGAACGGGCGCCGGGCGCTCTGCCGGCGTGGCCTGGCTGGCCAGCTCTCGAACCGTCCTGGATACGAACAGAAAAATCCCCCGTCCGGCGCTGTGCCGGCGGGGGCCTCGGGGGTCCCGGATCTTCCGTGTGTCCGCCGCCGTTCGCGACTGAAGCCGCGGCGGCGTGGTCCAACGTTACCCACCCGTCCCCCGCCCGTCAACCCCCTGTCTCCGCGTCCAACTGCTTCATCCGCAAATGGTTACGGAGTCCACGGGCCCCGATCCGCACCCGTGCGCGAGCCGCCCGGCCG
This sequence comes from Longimicrobium sp., assembly GCA_035759295.1. Lineage (GTDB taxonomy): Bacteria > Gemmatimonadota > Gemmatimonadetes > Longimicrobiales > Longimicrobiaceae > Longimicrobium. Next base: position 6,947 of record DASTVC010000807.1, read on the forward strand.
GAAGCCTCATCCGGCCCGTCCACGCCTGATCAGCCGTGCGTCGCCTTCCCCGGAATGACGAATCGGGTGGTTGGCCGATTCCACGTCATCCTCCTCTCGTACTCTCGCACTTCCGCACTTCCGCACATCCGCACTCACACACTCACACACTCACACACCCACACACTCACACACTCACACACTCACACACTCACACACTCACACACTCACACACTCACACACTTCCCCCGCCCCCCGCCCGCCACCGGCTCACGCGCCGCCACACCGAGCGCA